>JAFZDT010000068.1 GCA_017561055.1 Erysipelotrichaceae bacterium | reverse complement strand
TTCTACACTATCAATATGCAAACGAACCCAACTAGCCGCAATCTTTTCCGTAACACTACGACTAAGTTTCATATCATAAGTATTCAATACATATTCAACCAATACATTTACCACACTAGGTGATAATTTCATATTACGAACTAAATCTTCTAATAATTTCGTATCAGCTGCAGTAACCGCAACACCATTTTGAATATTCTTCAAAAATTGAACTGGCGCAACATCATACTTTGTCTTCGGCGTATTTGGATTTACATACGCACTCTTTTCACTACGACAACGACTACGAAGTTTTTGTTCATCTAATGTTTTATCCTTTAGATTAATACAACGACTTACCAATACTCCCATTCGTTTTGGTTCAATACCATAAATCGTAGCCAACTCACCAATTACTTTTAAACTTTGTTTACTTCTTGCACTAGCAGGAACTGCTAAAAAGCTTAAATCCTGTAAGAACGCATCATAATCAAAATTAATTTGTAAATCACTAATTTCATTAGTTTGTTCAAAACTTGGACGAACACGATGGAATTCTTGTTCCTTTTGTTGGTTCCAATTCGATAAGAAACGATTTTGGAACGGTTTAGAAACATCTACAAAATTCTCTTTTTGTTCATCCGGATGAATACACATTTGTTTTGTAATTTCATATTGTTGTAAACCAACTGCTTGAGCATACATTCTACCAAACACATCATGCTTCAAGAAATCTTTTGGCAATAATGGCATAACTACTTGATAAATATAATAATCAACATCATTTTGTTGACGATAATATGTTTTTAATAATAATACCTCTTCCAATTGACCTCTAGCATTTTCAACATCCACAATATTCGCATTCAAAATCGTACAAATACGTTCATGTGGTAATGCAACTACACTTTGATTTGCTTCCGCAACTAAATAACAATATAACTGCGTAGCCAATGAACTAAGAAATGGCGCATATAACACCGACAAAGAAAACAATTCATTTGCCGAAATGGAATCTTGGCATTCAATTCGATACATATCATTTGCTTTTAATTCCATACAATCCCTCCTAGCCATTTCCGTTAAATTATATCTCAAAGATTTTTTCCACGCAAGGCAATTAACAACTTATTCACAAGCTCTTTCAAAATGAAAGCACTATCATTATTATTAATACTAAAATCACAACGATTTAGCTTTTCTTGAGTAGGCATTTGTGACGCAATTCTTTGATTTACATCATCCAAATTCATGTTACGAAATTTAACCAAGCGCTCTTTCGCAACATCATTATCTACATATACACAAACGGTATAATCAAAATACTTATCCCATCCACATTCAAATAATAAAGGTACTTCTACAAACTGTATGCCCTCTTTATACGCATTACAATTTTGAATTTCATCCAATATTAGTGGATGCAAAAACGATTCTAATAAACGTTTCTTTTCTTTATCTTTAAAAATTACATCCCTAACATTTTCTTTACTAAAAGATGGTAATTCAAGTAAAGACACAATCTTATCTTGAATGGTAACATCTTCTAATAATTCTTTATTAATAGCATCAGCACTTAAACAAGGATAGCCTTCATCAGCTAACATTTTTAAAACTGTACTTTTACCAGATCCAATAGTTCCTGTAATAGCTACCTTCATTTCTGACACCTTGGACAATAATATGTCCCCCTACCTTTCAATTGTATTTTCACGATTTTCTCATGACATATTTTACATTTTTCTTTATCTCTTCCATGTACCATCAATGACAATTGGAAACGGCCATCAACTCCTAATGAAGAAGTATAACTACGAATCGTTGTTCCTCCACTAGCAATCGCATTTTCCAAAATCCTACGCGTATGTACAATGACTTGTTCAAACATTTCATTCGTAAATGATGATACACTACACATAGGAAGAACATTCAATGCAAAACAAATTTCATTCGCATAAATATTACCAATACCTGCTATGATACTTTGATCCAATAAAAACTGTTTAATTGGCATATCTTTTGCTTTACTTCTTAAATACTCTACATTCAATTTAGAATCCCAAGGTTCTAAACCTAATTTTGATAAACAAGTTAATGGTTCATTTTTATCATAAAGATACATTCTGCCAAATTTACGTACATCATGATATAAAAGATAACGACCATCATCTAATGTAAATATGACATGAGTGTGTTTATCTACCAAAGATAAATTCTTCTCAACATAAAATTTACCTTCCATACGTAAATGACAAACTAATACTTTCGTATCTAATGTAAAAATTAGATATTTCCCTCTACGAGAATAGGAAGTAAATCTCTCATTTTTCAACAATTCACAAAAAGCATTCACTTCAACATTATCAATAATGTTTTGATACAATACTTCACAAGAAGTAATCCCAACATTACCTAACTGATATTCTAATGTACGAACAACGGTTTCAACTTCTGGTAATTCAGGCATTATTTCGCCTCATACCAAGTAGCACCACAAACCGATTGGGCTACTAATGGAACTTGTAACGTAAATGCATGTTCCATTTCATATTCAATTAAATGACGCATTTGTTCTAATTCTTCTTCATATACATTAAATATCAATTCATCATGAACTTGTAAAATCATTTGTGAACGCAAATTCAATTCTTTCATCCTATTCGCAATATGAATCATCGCTACTTTAATTAAATCTGCTGCAGTACCTTGTACAGGCGCATTCATCGCAGCACGCTTACCAAATTCACGAACCATATAATTCTTATCTTTAATTTCCGGAATATCACGCTTACGATTTAACATCGTAACCACATAGCCATTTTCTTCACAGAAACTAACAACATCATCCATATACTTTTTAATACCTGGATAACTTTCAAAATAACTTTGAATATAGCTTTGTGCTTCTTTTCTAGTAATTTGCAATTGTTCACTCAAACCAAAATCACTAATACCATAAACAATACCAAAGTTAACCGCCTTAGCTTTACGACGCATGTTACTATCAACTTCATTTTCAGCTACTTTAAATACATCCATCGCTGTTTTAGTATGAATATCCATATTACTACAGAAAGCATCAATCAATTGTTGTTCATTAGCTAAATGCGCTAAAATACGCAATTCTACTTGTGAATAATCCGCAGAAACTAACACACAACCCTTTTCAGGCACAAATGCCTTACGAATTTCTCTAGCCTCTTCACTACGAACCGAAATATTTTGAAGATTTGGCTCTGAACTACTCAAACGACCCGTTTGCGTTACACATTGGTTATACTTGGTATGAATTTTGCCATCCTCATGAATATACTTTTTCAAGCCTTCAGCATATGTACTATACAATTTTTGATATTTACGATATTCCATTAAATATTCAATAATTGGATGTGCTGAACGCAATTTTTCCAACACATCAACCGCTGTAGAACGTTTTTTACCACTAGGCAAACCTAATTTATCATATAAAATTTCACCTAATTTTTTAGGAGAGTTAATATTAAATTCCTCTTCAGCATATTCATAAATAACTGCACTTAAATCTTGTAGCTTTTGATAAGTTTCTTTCGCAATTTGATCCAATACATCTTCTTCCATACGGATACCCGTTTTTTCCATTTCATATAAAACAGAAGCTAATGGCAATTCTACATCATAATATAAAGATTCTAATTGCAATTGTTTCATTTGTTCTTTAACAATCGGATATAAAACAAATAATGCATGCGCTTGTTCACAAGCATATTGCACAACACGTTCTTCCTCAACTAAAATTGGTTTATTTACTTTTCCAAACAAATCTTCTAATGTATAAGAAATATGCAAATTGTTTTGTTCTAGCAACAATTCATAATGATTTGTCTGACTATGATTTAAGAAACTCGATAACATCATATCAAAGTACTTAGAAAGCTTCGTTAATCCAAAACGATCTTGCACATGTAACAATTCTTTAATATCATAAACAATTTTAATAGAATCACTAGCTAACCAAGCATCCCAAGCAATATCTTTTAGTGTATCCTCATAACGAATGTAATAACATCCTCTACTATTCTTTAATGCATATCCATACATCATATCTGGATTACGTAAATCATAAGCATAATATAATGCAGTTGGTTCATTTAACTCTACATTCGCAATTGAATCTACAATTTCATAGGTCAATTCTGTATCCGTATTTTCAACAGGAACATCCAACTTCTTCAAGAAACTTTCCATTTCATATTTACGATAAAAATCATATATTTTCTTTACATCAACTTCATAAGTTAAAGAATCAATATCTATTGGCAAATTAAAATCTGTACGAATCGTTGCTAAATCTTTAGACAATAATGCTAGATGTGCATTCGCTTCTACATTTTCTTTCAACTTCCCTTTTAATTCACTAGTATTCGCTAATAAATTTTCAACACTTCCAAATTGTTCTAATAACTTTAATGCAGTCTTTTCACCAACTTTTGGAATACCTGGAATATTATCCGAAGCATCTCCCATTAAACCTTTTAAATCAATAATTTGTTTAGGAGCTAATTGGTATCTAGCATATAATGCTTCAATATCCATCTCTTCAATTTCACTTAAGCCCTTTTTCATCAACCAAACACTCGTTGTTTCATCAATTAATTGCAACAAGTCCTTATCACTACTTAACACATTAATTTGCCAATCAGGATACTTTTTAACCATAGAACCGATAATATCATCAGCTTCAATTCCTTCTTGTTCATAACGAGAAATATTCATCGCATCCAAATACTCACGTACAATTGGGAATTGAATCTTTAATTCATCATCTGCAGGTTTACGAGTCCCTTTATACTCCGCATAAACATCATGTCTAAACGTCTTTTTACCCGCATCAAAAGCCACCAAAATACGATCTGGTGTAATTAGTTCAATCGCCTTTTGCATCATTAATGCAAAACCATATAAAGCATTGGTAGGAATACCATTTGACGTTGTCATCATCTTTCCATACATCGTCGCATGATACGCTCTAAACACCAATGAATTTCCATCAATTAATAATAATTTCTTCATGAGATCACCACATTTTCTAATATTAGTATTGTATCAAAAAAAAGAGAAGATTTTAATCTTCCCTACTTTATTTTTTCTAAAGTTGTTAAATTGTCATACATAATCGTTAAATAATCTTTATTCTTATCAAACTCTTCTTTAGTCAAAGAAGAAATATTACTCAACGAAATTTCAGTTAAATTACACTCTTTCTTAACCTTATCATACAATACTAACATATCTTCCGTTAAATTAGCTTCTTTCGCTATATATTTAACTTTATCCTCTTTAATACGAGCAATAATGACATCTAACTGTTCATCAGAAGGCATTGCACCATAACGAGATAAAATTACTGGATATACACCAAAACCATATGCTTTTTGCCAATTACCAAATGATGGAGTAATTGTAACAATCTTAATATCATTACCCACCAAATCACGATATTCCGCATCCAAACGAACCAAATCAGCTTCTAAAGCCTTGAAATTCATTTCAAAATAAGCAGCTTCCTGAGGATAATTTGTAACTAACCAATCTTTAATTGTACGAGCCATACTCGTCATCGCAATCGGATCAATCCAAAGATTTGGATCCTTTGAATATACATCAACAGATTGGAAAATATCACCATCATAATACGCACTTTCAACTACAACTGCATTACCACTAACAATACCCGTAGTATAACGTTTAAAATCATATAAAGCACTTGTACCCGTCAAATCAATAATCGTTGTTTCATTATTAATAAAATCAGATGCATAAATTTTCCAATACGATTCCAAATCCCCTAAATGAACTAACAAATCAGCATTCTCAATCTTCGCTTGATAATCAGAAACAATATTTGCTGTTTGAATTGGACCTTCTGTAGACAACTTAGAATACGTAATACGATTATTCGCAATACGATCCAAAATATATTCCACTGGATATACGGTATACACCACATGTAATTTTTCACTACTACAACCTGTTAAAGATGTAGAAAACATTAGACATACTAATAAAAGAATCAATAATTTTTTCATACAGATCTCCTTTACTTGTAATATTATAGCACACATAAAAAAGCAAAGATACTTTTTTATCATTTGGTTTTATTTACAAAGTAACGAGAAATCCATTCTTTCTCAGTTAAACGCTTATTTTGATGG
>JAFZDT010000067.1 GCA_017561055.1 Erysipelotrichaceae bacterium | reverse complement strand
TGATGCTTTAAATGAATTACAAAATCGTTTACCTTTAGATTTTGAAAATTTGCGTCATCAAATGGATAAATTAATTGATTATGATGGTGAAATCACTGTAAATGTGGTTAAAGCATTGGTTACCAAGCCATTATTTGGAACTAGTGATAAAGATCATTTATTATTTACAAATGCTATTTTAGCAAAAGATATGGAAACATGTTTTACGATGTGGAAGGATTTATGTATCGTGAATAAAGAACCGTATTCATTAATTGGTTTGATTGCTTCACAATTCCGTTTTATGTATCAAGTAAAGTATTTACATAATCAAAGATATTATGCTAGAGACATTGCACAATATTTAAATGCGAATGAATATCGTGTTAGTAAAACGTTAGAGACATTAAACAAATATAAGATTGAAGATTTATTAGAAATTTTAAATGCATTAGGTGAATTAGATATGCAAATTAAAAGTGGTGTCATTGATGCAAAAAATGGATTTGAATTATTTTTGTTGAAAGTGACTAGAAGGGATCATGTATGGAATCATTAAAAGAGTTATATCGTGTAGGACCTGGTCCTAGTTCTTCGCATACTTTAGCAATACAGCATGCTTGCTTGTATTTTATTAAGCAATATCCGAATATTGATGAAGTTGTTGTAGATTTGTTTGGTTCTTTATCTTTGACAGGGAAAGGGCATCGTACAGATAAAATTATTGAAGAAACATTTAGAAATGCTAACAAAACAGTAGAAGTTCGTTTCCAAAATGATTGGAATGTAAAACATCCAAATACATTAGTAATTAAAGATGTACATAGTGATACATCATTGACTATTTATTCAGTTGGTGGTGGTGCGATTCGTGTTGAAGGTGTTGAACAAGTAGTGAATCCATATGTGTATCCACATCATTCATTTGCGGATATTGTACAATTTTGTAATGAAAAGAATTTATCTTTATATGAGTATGTTACATATTTTGAACCTGAGATTGATTCTTTCTTGTCAGAAATCTTGGATCAAATGTTAAAGACAGTAGAACAAGGATTACATAGTGAAGGTATGTTACCGGGGTTATTGAATATGCAACGAGTGGCTAATGATATTTATAAAAAGGCTGAAGTTGCATTAGATCCTGCTGAAAAGAAAACATTGTTATTGACTGCTTATGCGTATGCTTGTGCTGAAGAAAATGCAGATGGTAAAACGGTTGTAACAGCGCCTACTTTAGGTTCATGTGGCGTAATTCCTGCAGTTATGAGTTATTACTATCATGTATGCAAAGTGGATAAAAAACGTTTACAAGAAGCGTTAGCAGTAGGTGGTATTTTTGGTAATTTGATTAAAACGAATGCTACGATTTCTGGAGCAGAGGGTGGATGTCAAGCGGAGATTGGTGCTGCTTGTGCTATGGCTGCAGCAGCTTGTAGTTATATTGAAAATTTATCGTTTGAACAAATTGGATATGCGGCTGAGATTGGAATTGAACATCATTTAGGATTAACTTGTGATCCAGTTGGTGGATATGTAATGATTCCATGTATTGAGCGAAATGGAGTTGCGGCATTGCGTGCAATGGATGCTATGTTGTATGCAAAACATATTGGAAGCATAAAACCTAATAAAATTACATTTGATATGGTTGTACAAACTATGAAATATACAGGTAAAAAACTAGCGTTAGAATTAAAGGAAACAAGTCTTGGTGGTTTAGCGTTAGTGATGCCAATTCATCATGAATAGAAAAATAAGGATAGCTTTTGCTATCCTTTAATAATATATTTTAACTAATTCAATAAAATTTTCCCATTTACCAGTATCTCTAAGTGTTTGTGGACAATTTTTACTAGTAAAATCGCCATGTTGCTTTATATCATTCATATCTAAATGATATGCATGTAACAAATATGCAGTTAGTTTAGCAGCATTTTCAACTGCAGTATCAAAGTCTCCATCGCTATTTACACAAATTTCAATGCCAATCCCATTTAGATTACCACCATTTTTCTTTAAACCATCACTTGCGTGCCATCCAACTTCATCATCTGGTAAATGATGGTAAACTTCAGTATCATCAACTGTATAGTGCCAAGAATTGGTTACTTTGGAATTCTTTTTTAAATAGGTACTATGATTTTCTGCAGTAGAACCAGCTTTTGGATTACCAGTTTCATGGATAACAATATATTTAATATTTCGTTTAATACCAGGACGATTATGACTTCCTTCTTTAATAAAATCGGTAATGACTTCAACGACATAAACATTTTCAGGTTCAATAGCGATTACAGTTGAAAAATATTTGTCAATAATTGGTAAAGCTACCCAATGATATAAACCATATCCCATAAGAAAAAGGGCTAATGCAACTTCTAAGACTTGTGCTAAAGAAAATCTAAAGCGTAATCTTTTCTTTTTTACTTTACGTTTCATATTAGAATGGTAATAAATGGTCCATTTCGATAGTTGTATCGCTTGTACCATGTGATTGTAAGTATTGGATTACTTGGTTTGTTAAATAGGTTGGTGTACTAGCACCTGAAGTAATGGCAATTTTATTGAAATCTTTAAATGATTCATATTGAATGTCTTGAACGGTTTCAATTCTAAATACGTTTGGAATACCAATCTTTTTCGCAACATCTTCTAGTTTTCTCGTGTTATTGCTATGAGGATCACCAACGATAATCATACAATCGATGTTTTGGTTTTCTAATTGATAAATGGCTTGTTGGCGCATTTTGGTTGCTGTACAAATTTCTTCTTGGATTTCTAATTGTGGATATCGTTGTTGTAAGATATCAATCCATTTTTGAACTTCCATCATTGACATGGTTGTTTGATTGGTTAAGAATAGTTTGTTTGCTTGTGTTTCAATAGTGTTTGCTATCGCTTCATTTGGTATTAAATGAATTTTGCTAGGACAAATGGATAACATAGCATTGGCTTCTGGATGCTTTTCTTTTCCGATATAAAATACTTCGTATCCTTTATCTAAATGTTCTTTAATGGCTACTTCTGTTTTTGTTACATCTAAACAAGTCGCATCTACTACAATTAATCCTTTAGCTTTTGCTGTATCTTTTACTTCTTGACTGGTACCATGTGCTGTTAAAATGACAACACCATTATCAATCTTTTCTAAAAGTTCAAGTCTAGTTTTACCTTTTTCATCTATTGTTTTTATACCTAATTTTGTTAGGGCATCAACTACATATTGATTATGTACAATCATACCTAATATATAGATATTTTCATTTGGATATTGTTGTTTAGTTTCTTTTGCGATTTTTATTGCACGAATAACACCTTTACAAAATCCTTGAGGAATGACTTTAATTATTTCCATATATTTTTCCTCCTTTGTAATTATCCTACCATATTTTCAAAATTTTTAGTATAATAACCACGGAAGGTGATAAAAATGAGTATTTTAGAGAAATTTAATTTAAGAGAAGATGTGCTTCAATTTATTGAAACACTTGGATTTAAACAATATACACCTATACAAGAACAAGTAATCCCATGTGTATTAAAGGGTAGAGATGTTATTGGTATTTCTGATACTGGTACTGGTAAAACACATGCGTTTTTGATACCAATTTTTAATAAAATTGATGTAACTAAGGAAAAAGTACAAGCGGTAATTACTGCTCCAACTCGTGAATTAGCTCGTCAAATTTATGAACGCGCTATTGAAATGAATGAAGTGAATCCTGATATTCGTATTCGTTTAATTAGTGGTGAAGTTGAAAAGACACGTATGGTTGAACAATTAGAAAAAGGGCAACCACATATTGTTATTGGTACTCCTGGCCGTTTAAAAGATATGTTTGTTCAAAGTGAAGTATTGCGTTTAGATCAAACGGATATTTTAGTTGTGGATGAAGCGGATATGACATTGGAATTTGGCTTCTTAAATGATGTTGATGCGATTGCAGGAAGAATGCGTAAAGATTTACAAATGTTAGTATTTAGTGCAACAATTCCTCAAGCGTTACAACCATTCTTGAAGAAGTATTTACAAAATCCACAAATGGTTCAAATTGAGAAAACACAAAGTGCTGCTAAGATTGAACATATTTTAGTTCCTTGTAAGCATTTGAGTTATACTGAAAAATTATTACGTATTTTACCTGGATTTACTCCATATGTATGTTTAATTTTTGCTAATACACGTAAATTGGCTGCTGAAGTAGCTGAAACTTTACGTGATAATGGTTATGATTGTACAGAAATTCATGGTGATTTATCATCACGTCAAAGAAAAAATGCAATGAAAGTGGTATCTAGTCATAGTGCTAGTTATATTGTGGCTACTGATATTGCGGCTCGTGGTATTGACTTGGATGGGGTTTCTCATGTAGTTTCTTTAGGTTTCCCTACATCTTTAGAGTATTATGTACACCGTGCTGGTCGTACAGGTCGTGCTATGCGTGATGGTATTTGTTATGCATTATACAACGATAAAGATGAAACAAGTATTAATCAATTGAAGGTTAAGGGTATTGGCTTTAAGCATAAAGATTATAAAGGTGATGCTTGGGTTGAATTAAAACCTTATGGTCAAAAACGTATACCTAAGAATGATTTAGTTGAAAAAGAAATTGCGAAGACATTACATCGTAAAAATGAAAAGGTGAAACCTGGTTATAAGAAAAAACGTAATGCGGAAATTCAAAAGATTAAACAAAGACAAAGACGTCAAATGATTAAAGATAGTATTAAGGTACAAACTAAAGAAAGAAATCGTCAAAAACAAAGAGAGTTGACTTATGGCAATGAAGATTGGTAGTCATGTTGGTAATAAAGCACCTGAGTATTTGTTGGGTTCTGTAAAGGAAATGCTTAGCTATAAAGCTAATGCTATGATGGTTTATACGGGTGCTCCTCAAAATACCAAAAGAGTGGATGTTGATAAATTAATGATTGCGGAGGCTACTTCATTATTATTTGAAAATGGTTTAAGTTGGAATGATGTAATTGTACATGCACCATATATCATTAATTTAGGAAATGTTCATAGTGATAGTATTTATCAATTGGGTATTGATTTTCTAACAAAAGAAATTGGACGTACTAAGGCAATTGGTGCTAAAGTAATTGTTTTACATCCTGGTTCTAGTGTACAAGCAACTAGTGAGCAGGGTATAGAACGCATTATAAGCGGCTTAAATCAAATTTTACATGAAGATGAGGGTGTTTATATTGCATTAGAAACAATGGCTGGTAAAGG
>JAFZDT010000013.1 GCA_017561055.1 Erysipelotrichaceae bacterium | reverse complement strand
GGGATTTTTGGCTTTAATTATTATTTTCCAACCAGAAATTCGCAGTATTTTAGAGCGTTTTGGGAAATCAAATGTATTTACTAGAATGTCTACTTTAAGTGGTACTGAAAAAGAAAGTTTAGTACAAGCATTAATGGATGCGGCTAGTAATTTAGCAGAAAGTAAGACTGGTGCATTGATTACATTGGAACAATCATCATCTTTGAGTGAATATATTAAAACGGGTGTACAAATGAATTCGTTGGTATCTGCGGAATTATTGTGTTCTATTTTTGCGACAACTACACCTTTACATGATGGTGCAGTTATTATTCAAGGGGATAAATTATCTTGTGCATCTGCATATTTCCCTCCAACAACATTGGATTTACCTTCTCGTTATGGTGCAAGACATCGTGCGGCGATTGGTATTAGTGAAATTACGGATGCTGTGACTATTGTTGTCAGTGAAGAAACAGGTCGTGTTGCGATTGCGGAACAAGGTAAGTTAATTCAAATGAATGAACGTAAATTGCGTGAATATTTGAATCGTGTAATCTTAAATAAAGAAACGGTAACGACTACTAGTGCAACAACTACTAGTGCGGAAAGTGTTTCTATTGATAGTTTATTTAAGAAAGAACAAGAAGAGTTAGAGGTTGATTTTAAAGAACCTGAAATTGAAAAACCAAATGTGCAAGCTGGTCAAACAGCGGTAATTGTTATTGATGAAAATGATGAAAAGGTTGTTGATAATCATTTACCTAAAGCACAAATGAAAACGTTTAAGAAAGCAGATTTTAAGGCGGAAACATCATCAATTCCTGTGATTACAGCTCTTGATATTAAGGTTGAAGATGTAAAGGTTCCTGAAATTAAGCCGGTTGAGGTGAAGACTACTGAAAGTAAACCGGTAGAAGTTAAAGTGCCTGAAGTTAAACCTATTGTAGAAAAGAAGGAAGAGCCTAAGGTTGAAGAGGCTGCTTCAATGGAAAAAACAGGTATTTTTGAAATTTTACGTAAGGATAAGAAAGCCAAAAAATCAGATGTAGAATTGGTTGTTAAAGAGGTTGCGAAAGAAATTCACACAACTCAACAATTGAAACTTAAAGAAATTGAAGCGGCTAATGAAGCTGCGAATGAGGCTGCAAAAAAGAAATTATCAGAAACTAAGAAATTAGTTCTTCCTGAAAAGGATAAAAATGTACAGTTGAAATCTAAGATCGATGCTGTTACTGAAGTGGTGGATTTGCCTCCAGTGAAACCGGTTGAGATTACTCGTGTAAATCGTCAACAAGCTACTTCTGAAAACCCAACAAAACATACATTTTTAGCAAGACGTTCAAAAGTTGAGTCTAAAAAACAAAGTGGAGGTGAACAGTAATGGCTTTAAACGATAAAAAAGTGAGTAAACCAAAAAAGGTTGCGCGTAAAAGTCGTGATTTAAATAAGGATGCGGATTATAAATTAGAGTTAGCGAATAGTATTGCGAAGAATTCAAAGAAGGTTGTAAATACGTATGCTCATATTGAGAATTCTGTTATTTATTTCTTCCGTTGGATTAGTAGTATTATTGATAAATTTATGTTTAATGCGAAGTTTAGCAAATATACATCATTATTATTAGCGATTGTATTATATATTGCGGTTAGTACAGAAGGAAAATCTACTGGATTGTTAGCAAATTCTAGTGGTTTGGAATTAGATAATATTCCTGTGCAAGTAATTGTAAATACAGATGCATATGAAGTGAGTGGGTTGCCTGAAACGGTTACTGCAATGATTATTGGTGATGCAAGTGATGTGCAATTGGTTAAATCACAAACAAGTTATAAAGTAACTGCGGATTTAAGTGGTTTAACAGAAGGAACACACCAAGTAAAATTGGCTCCTGTTGATTTTTCAAATCGTTTATCTATTAGTTTAAATCCTTCTAATGTTGTAGTTACGATTCGTAAAAAGACAACTGAGAAGTTTAAGTTGAGTTCTGAGTATGTAAATGTGAATAAGATGGATAAAATTTATGCATTGGAAACAGCTCCAGTATTATCTACTACTGAAGTGTTAGTAAAAGCATCTCAAGATACAATTGATCAAATTGCTTATGTTAAAGCGTTGATTGATGTGACTGGTGTTAAACAAAGTTTTGAAACAACAGCACCGATAGTAGCGTATAACCAACAAGGGCAAATGTTGGATGTTGATATTTTCCCTGAAACAGTTACTGCTTCTGTAGCGGTTACTACACCAATGAAAGAAGTGCCTATTAAGGTAAAACCTGTTGGTGAATTGCCAAATGGTATGGCGATTGAAAGTATTAATTTAGACCATTCAACGGTGCAAGTATATGCTCCAAACTCTGTATTATCTACATTGGATGAAATTGTTGTTGAATTAGATGCGACGAAGATTACAAAGAATTCAAACTGGACGCATTCATTAACGCTTCCAAGTGGTGTAAATTCTTTCAGTATTACGAAAGTGAATATTGATGTGAAGATTGCGGAAAGTGTGTCTAGAACGGTTGATGGAGTTGTTGTGCGTTATAAGAATAATGCGGCTGGTTATAAGTTGAACTTAGTCGATTCTCGTGATGCAATGCTTTCTGTTACAGTTACAGGTACAGAAAAGAATGTTAAAAATATCACTGCGGATGATATCAATTTATATATTGATTTAGCCAATATTACACCAGGTATAAACCAAGATTTACCAATTGTTATCGAAGGTAAACAAGGGCTTGTAAGTTATATGATTGCGGATGGTCGTACAAGTTTGGCAGTTAGTGTTGTAGAATAGAGGTTTTTATGAATTTTAAATTTGGAACAGATGGAATTAGAGGAAAAGCGAATGTAACATTGCCAGTTACAGTTGCATATCGTATTGGATGTTATCTAGGTTATTATTTTAGCCAAAATGGTAAAGAAAAGATTTTAATTGGTAAAGATACTCGTAGATCTGGTAGTATGCTTGAGAGTGCATTGGCTGCAGGGATTGTGGCTTGTGGTTGTGATGTATACTTATTGGGTGTATGTCCTACACCTAGTGTTGCATACTTAGTAAAAACACAAGGTTTTGCTTGTGGTGTAATGATTAGTGCATCTCATAATCCATATTATGATAATGGCATTAAGATTTTTAATGCCTTAGGTATGAAACTTGAAAGAGAAGTTGAAGAAAAGATTGAAGAATATTTACGTTATGATGCGCAAATGGAATTGTGTACAGAGGAAAATATTGGTGAAATCTATGGATGGCAAGATGGATTATCATTATATCTTGATTGGTTAAAAGAAATTGTACCATTGGATTTACATGGGTATAAGATTGCATTAGATGTTGCGAATGGTTCAGCAACAACTACAGCGTATAAATTATTAACTGCAATGGGTGCAGAGTGTAAACTTATGCATAGTGAACCTAATGGCGTTAATATTAATACAGCATGTGGTTCTACACATCCAGAAAGTCTTATTGATGTAATGGAAAATGGTGACTATGATATTGGTTTGGCGTTTGATGGAGATGCGGATCGCTTAATTGCGATTGCGCCAGATGGGCAACAAATTAATGGTGATAAAGTGTTGTATTGCTGTGGGAAGTATTTAAAAGAAAAGAATGCATTGCCAGGCAATAAAGTTGTAACTACTGTTATGGCGAATATGGGATTGTTTAAAGCATTGGAAAATGAAGGAATTGATAGCGAAATTACGGCTGTTGGTGACAAGTATGTATTTGAAAATATGCATAAGAATGGTTATGTATTAGGTGGCGAACAATCTGGACATATTATCTTTAAGGAACATGCGAATACTGGTGATGGATTATTAACTGCATTAAAAGTGTTAGAAGTTATGGTAAATACGGGTAAAGGTATTAATGAATTAACAGATGCTTTATATGTATATCCACAATTATTAGTGAATGTTAAAGTTCGCGATAAGGAAAAAGCAATGCAAGATCCTGAAGTGTTAGCGGCTTGTGATCGTATTGAAAAAGAACTTGAAGGTGATGGACGTATTTTAGTTCGTTGCAGTGGTACAGAACCGTTGGTACGTGTTATGGTGGAAGCGAAATCTGATGAGCTTTGTCATAAGTATGTATATCAAGTAGTTGAAATTATTGAAAAGAATGGATATTAGGATTTGAGTAATCAAATCCTTTTTTCATAATAAAAAGACACTTTCGTGTCTTAATATTTTAATTTTCTATACCATCCACATGCAAGAGTTCCAGGTCCACAATGTGACATAATCACTGGATGCATAGGATGAATTTCTACTTCTTTACCAACAAGTTCTGATAAGTGGTTTGCAAGTTTCATAGCTTCTTCTGGAAGACCTGCATCTACAACCATAAATTCATAGTCGTCTTTATTTTCCATAGCAGTACATAAATCAGCAGCGCGACTATAAGCTTTTTTATGAGTGCGTACTTTTTCTTGGACATCAATTGCGCCATTTTCGACTTTTAATAAAGGAACGATTTTTAATAGATTACCAAGAGCAGCTACTGCAGGAGAAATGCGTCCTCCACGCATAAGTGCTGTTAAATTTTCTGGCATTAAGCATGCCCACATTTCAGCTTGGGTT
This sequence comes from Erysipelotrichaceae bacterium, assembly GCA_017561055.1. Lineage (GTDB taxonomy): Bacteria > Bacillota_I > Bacilli_A > Erysipelotrichales > Erysipelotrichaceae > RGIG4607. The sequence goes on along the minus strand of JAFZDT010000013.1, from coordinate 6,790 downwards.
TCTACGATATCTTTAATTCCTACAGCAGAATACCCTTTGTTAACCATATTTTTAATTTCTACACAAAGTTTTGTAAGTGGATGACAAACAAACTTAGCATTAATTACTACAACTTTACCTTCGTATTGTAAACTTGCGGCATAGGCTGTATTATACGTTCCACTTAATCCACTAGAAATAGGAACGTAGATAACTTCATCATGACTTTCTAATAACTCTTCCCATAAAGAAATCATCGTACCGAATAATGGTGAAGAAGTTTTGGCGATGGAACCATTACGCATCTTGTTCATAAATTCTTCGGTAGAGATATCGATTTCTTCTAGATATTGCTTACCATCAATAACTAAAGGTAGGCGTAGTACATAAATACCTAATTCTTGCGCTAACTCTTCAGTGATATCGGCACTTGAATCTGTGATGATTGCAATCTTTTTCATGTACGGACCTCCTTTATATATAGTATTCTACATCATTTTCATAAAAAAGTATATTTATATAAAAAAAGATTCACTTTCGTGAATCTTGACTTATCAAATGGGGCGATCGACGAGACTCGAACTCGCGAATGCTAGAGCCACAATCTAGTGTGTTAACCAACTTCACCACGACCGCCATGTGCTATAGTATAATAGCAAATCCTTTTGTAGTTGTCAATTGTTTTTTTAATAAAAAGTATAATGATTTTGGGTATACTGTAAATGGTGTATGATTTCCTTGCTATTAGAATGAGTATTCTTATTGTTTTTTATTACCAATTTGTACTATAATAAATACAAGAAAAGAGGTACATTCATGAGTGAAAAAGTATTAGTAGAGATTTCTGCGCGTCATGTGCATTTATCAAAAGAACATTTAGAAGTATTATTTGGTGCTGGGCACGAATTAACACACAAAAAAGATTTATCACAACCTGGCCAATATGCTTGTGAAGAAAGAGTTACAGTTCGTGGAGAACGTGGCGAATTAAAAAATGTTAGTATTTTAGGACCAACACGTCCAGCTACACAAGTAGAATTATCATTAACAGATGCTCGTACAGTTGGTATTAAAGCATTAGTTAGAGAATCTGGTGATATCGCTGGTACAAATGGTTGTACATTAGTAGGACCATGTGGTGAAGTTGTTATTTCAGAAGGTGTTATTGCAGCAAAACGTCATGTGCATTTAGATCCAGCTACTGCTGCTTTACATGGTGTTGAAGATAAACAAATCGTTTCATTAAAAGTTGAAACTGCAGATCGTTCATTAACATTTGGTGATGTAGTTATCCGCGTTAGTGAAAAATTTGCGCCTGCTGCTCATTTAGATACAGATGAAGCAAATGCGGCTGCTATTCCTGGTAGTTGCATGGGTGAAATTATTAAATAAGGATAGCTTAGCTATCCTTTTTTTCTAAGGAGAAATGATTATGAGAGCTTATGAACGTTTTTTAAAGTATGTAACGATTGATACACAATCTGATGCGAATTCAAATGCATCTCCAACAACAGAAAAACAAAAAGACTTAGGAAGATTGTTGGTACAAGAATTACATGAATTAGGAATTACTAATGCTTTTTTAGATGATTTTGGTTATGTATATGCTTGTGTAAAAGGAAATTGTGAAGCTAAACCTTTTGCCTTATTGGCGCATATGGATACATCTCCAGATTTAACTGGAAAAGATGTAAAACCACAAATTATTTATAATTATGATGGTAAAGATATTAAATTGAATGATGAATATACCTTGCGTATTAAAGAATTCCCAGAAATGGTGAAATATACGGGTAAAGATTTAATTGTGACAGATGGTACGACATTATTAGGAGCTGATAATAAAGCAGGTGTTGCGGAAATTATGGCTATGGTAGAAGAATTAGTGTCTCATCCTGAAATTGAACATGGGGATGTATATGTAGTCTTTACACCAGATGAAGAAGTTGGTAAAGGAACAGATAATTTCAATTTCGAATATTGTCCTTGTGAGTTTGGTTATACTTGCGATGGTGGTGCTGTTGGAACAATTGATTTTGAAAACTTCAATGCGGCTAGCACGACAGTTACTTTTACTGGCGTAAGCATTCATCCAGGCACATCTAAAAATAAAATGATTAATGCGGCTGAAGTAGCTTTAGAATATCATCGCTTATTACCAGAACAAGCAAAACCTGAATATACGGATGGTTATGATGGCTTCTATCATTTGCATGATATGGTAGGATGTGTAGAAGAAGCGAAGTTAGAATATATTTTACGTAATCATGATCGTGAATTGTTTGAAAGACAAAAAGAAATGATGGAAATCTGTGCATCATTTATCAATCAAAAATACAATCGTGATATAGTAAAAGTACAAACAGTAGATAGTTACTATAATATGAAAGAAAAGTTTGATGGCAAAATGTACATTGTTGAAATGGTAGAAGAAGCCTTGAGAAATTTAGGTTATGATCCAAAACGTACAGCCATTCGTGGTGGTACAGATGGAGCAAACCTAACCTATATGGGTATGTGTTGTCCAAACTTGGGTACGGGTTGTGGTAACTGTCATGGACGATATGAATATGCTTGTATTCAAGAAATGGATGAAGCAGTTAAAGTATTGTTAGAAATTGTACGATTAGTAAAAGAAAGAGGCTAATATGAATAAAAAGATGTATTTATTAAAACCAGAATACAAAGAACGTATTTGGGGTGGAACAAGATTACAAGAAACATTTGGGTTTGATACAGATATCAATCCATTAGGAGAAGCTTGGGTAGTTACTTCTTTAGTAGGAAATGCAGATAATGAAATTGAAGAATTGCATACAACGTTGGATACTTTGTATCAACAACATCGTGAATTATTTGGTACTAAAGATGATTTACTACCAGTTAAAGTAATGATTATTGCCTCTGAAGATAATCTAAGTGTACAAGTGCATCCAAATGATGAATATGCGTTAAAACATGACAATTCATTAGGAAAACCAGAAGCTTGGTATATTATTGATGCGAAAGAAGGGGCTAAAATTGAATTTGGTCATACAGCAAAAGATAAAGAAGAGCTTAAGGCTATGGTTGAAGCTGGTAAGTGGTCAGATTTATTAACGTATGTATATCCTAAAAAAGGTGATTTCTTAATGGTGCCAGATGGAGTTATGCATGCTTTAGGTAAAGACTTATTGGTATGTGAAATTAGTAAAAATGCCGATTTAACATATCGTGTATATGATTATGATCGTGTAGATAAGAAAACAGGTAAAACAAGAGAATTGCATTTACAAAAGAGTTTAGATGTATTGCATGCGCCTCATAATGAACCTGGTTTAATTCATCCTGAAGCAGAAGAAATCAATTGATGTATGGTTACAAATTATTATGATGTTCCTGGTCAATTCACATTCAAACGCATTGAAACAAGTGAAAAAGGTGTTTATGAACAAGAAGAATTTGGTTTCTATTTCATTTGTAGTGGTGAAGGAACGATTAATGGTAGAACTTGCAAAACTGGGGAAACGTATTTAGTTCCTAAGGGACATGGTCCATTAGAAATTTGTGGAAAATTTGATATTTTATTGAATACATATCGTGAACAATAAGTTATAATATAATTAACTATGGAGGACTAAAAAAATGATTATTCAAAGTACACGTGTTTGGGTTTCTGGACAATTTATGGAAGCTCAAGTTGAAATGGTAGAAGGAAAGATTGCTCATATTTATCCATATGGAACAAAAGAAGTAGATGTGGATTATGGTGATGAAAGAGTTTTACCAGGATTTATTGATGTGCATACACATGGTGCATATGGTTTTGATACAAATGATGGTGATGAAGAAGGTTTAAGAAACTGGGCTAGAAATATTCCAGTTGATGAAGGTGTAACAAGCTTCTGTCCTACAACAATTACTCAATCTGTTGAAGTATTAACTCATGCATTAGAAAATATTGTTAAAGTAATGGATGAAGGTTATGAAGGTGCTGATATGGTGGGTATTCACTTTGAAGGACCTTACTTAGATGTTAAATATAAAGGTGCTCAACCTGAAGAATTTATCTTAAATTCTGATTTAGAACAATTTAAAGAATATTGTAGAATTGCGAAAGATCGTATTCGTGTTGTTACTGTGGCTCCAGAGCATGATACAGATTTCCAATTAATTAAATATTGTGCTGAAAATAAGATTACAGCTAGTATGGGTCATTCTAATGCGACATATGAACAAGCTATGCTTGGTGTAGCAAACGGTGCTCGTAGTATGACTCACGTTTATAATGGTATGACACCTTATGGACATCGTAATTTAGGTTTAGCTGGTGCAGCATTACGTTTCCGTGATGTTTATGGTGAAATCATTGCGGATGGTTGCCATAGCTCATTAAATGCGGTGAATAACTTATTTGCGGCTAAGGGTAGAGATTATACAGTAATGATTACTGACTCTTTACGTCCAAAAGGATTACCACAAGGTATTTATACTTCTGGTGGATTAGAAATCGAAATTTATCCAGATGGAAGTGCGCATTTAACAAGTGGTCATAAACCATTAGCTGGTAGTACATTACGTATGAATAAAGGTTTACAATTATTAGTTGAAAAAGCATTAGTACCATTCGATGCGGCATTAAATTCTTGTACAATCAACCCTGCTAGAATGTTATTTATCGATGATCATAAAGGTAAGATTATGGCTGGTTGTGATGCAGATATCGTAGTATTAGATGATAACTATGATGTTGTACAAACATATTGTAAAGGAAAAGCGATGAAATAATATAATCGCCGATGAATCAAAGGGGGATTTCTAGGGTGAAATCCCCTTTTTTAAGGAGTTGTCTATGAAACATGTTTTTATTTTAAATCCAGTTTCAGGAAGAGAGTCTGCTAAGACTTTGATTCCTGTAATTGAAGAATATTTCAAAAATAGTGAAGAAGAATATGAGATTTTGAAGACAGAGTATGCAGGTCATGCGAAAGAGTTGGCTTCACAATTTCATAAAGAAGATAATGTATGCATCTATGCGACTGGTGGAGATGGTACTCTTTGGGAAGTAGTAAATGGCTTAAATCCAGAAGTTACATTCTCAATTATTCCAAGTGGTACGGGTAATGATTTCTTTAGAATGATTGAAGCGAATATTTATGATATGGCGAAGTTAGTTAAAGACACTATTGAAGGTGAAGAAATAAAGATTGACTATGGTGTATGTAATGGTATGCGTTTTATCAATTGTTTGTGTATGGGTATTGATGCGGATGTAAATGCTAGAGTATGTGAAGTTGGTAAATCTAGTATGGTTCCAAAGAAAATGCTTTATATTAGTAGTGCATTGAAAGTGATTCAACATTTAAATCCATTAAAATTTAAAGCCTGGATTGATGGTGTAGAAGCAGACAAAGAAGGGTTGCTAGCAGCAGTTATGAATGGCCGTAAATATGGTGGTGGTTTTACTCCTACACCAGATTCTGATTTTAATGACGGTGTATTTGATGTTTGTATTGTAAAACCAATGAAATTGGCGAAGTTAATACCATTGTTACCTAAGTATTTTAAGGGTACACATACCAAAGAAAAAGTTGTTGAAATGACACATGCGAAAGCAGTTAAATTCCAATTTGAACAACCAATTAATGTAAGTTTAGATGGCGAAATGTTTCAAATGGCGGATATTGAAGCAGAAATTATTGAAAGTGGTTTAACATTAAAGTTACCTAGAGGGAGTTATCATGAACATAGAAAATAGTAGATATCGTTTAGAAGTGACAAATAAAGCAGCTGAAATTACTAGCTTTTATGACAAAGAAAAAAATGTAGAATACATGTGGAATGGAGATCCTACATATTGGGCTGGTAGAAATCCAATTTTATTCCCAATGGTTGGAAACACCTATTCTAAAGAATATTATATTGATGGAAAACGTTATGCGATGGGAAATCATGGATTGGCTCGTCACGCGACTTTTGAAAAGGTGGCTGAAACAGAAAATTCTTTAACATTAGAATTCTATTCGGATGAAGAAACATTAAAACAATATCCATTTGATTTCTCACTAAAAGTAACTTATACATTAGTAGAAAATCGTGTAAATATTGATTATGTTATTAAGAATACTGGTGATAAAGTAATGCCATTCTCATTTGGTTTACATCCAGCATTTGCTTGTCCAATGGGTGAAGGTGATTTCTTTGATTATTATTTAGAATTCCCTCAAGAGGAATATATGAAATGGTATAATCATGAAACTGGTGAATTTGAATTGCGCAAAGAAGCAACAAAAACAATTGGTTTAAAATATGATGAATTGTTTGCGACAATTATGTTAGAAGATGTTAAAAATCCATATGTGTGCTTAACAAATGGTAAACGTGGTGTTGAAGTTGGTTGTGCTGGATATCGTTGGTTGGCATTCTGGACAAAACCAAATGCACCATATGTATGTATTGAACCTTGGCATGGTTTAGGTGATTTAAAAGAAAATAATGTACCATTTGAAGAACGTGTTGGTACAATGAAATTAGAGCCAAATAAAGAGTATAGAACGAGTTATTATTTCCGTGTTTACTAGTTTATTTGATTGAAAATGTAAGGTTAAAGTGGTATTCTAAAAGTAACAAATATAGAAGGAGAATTTACTAAAATGTTTGAAATTATTAAAGTAGCAAATTATGAAGAAATGTCAGATAAGGCATTTGAAGTGATGAAAGAAGTTGTAGCTAATGATCCTAAATGTGTATTAGGTTTAGCAACAGGTTCTAGTCCAATTGGTATGTACCAAAGAATGATTAAAGACCATAAAGAAAATGGTACTTCTTATGC
>JAFZDT010000066.1 GCA_017561055.1 Erysipelotrichaceae bacterium | reverse complement strand
TGAAATTACGACTGTTAATACTGGCATTCCAGTTATTAATGATATGATCAATCCAGTGATTCATAATACAGTATTAGAAATTTCAGTTAAAGATAATGTTAATATTTTACAATTATTAATCACTCTATTCACAAATATATGGATTGTTGGCGTTATTGGTTTTATTTTGTATGCTATCATAAGTTGCATAAGAATTGATAAGCGCATTCAAACAGCTGTTTTATTATCAGATAATATTTATCAAAGTGAAAATGTACATTCACCATTTGTATTTGGTGTAATGAAACCTAGAATTTATTTACCTAGTAATTTAAGCGAACAAGATAAACCGTATGTAATAGCGCATGAACAAATGCATATTCAACGTAAAGATTATTTATGGAAACCGATAGGATTTATTTTGTTATCTATCTATTGGTTTAATCCTATTTTGTGGTTAGCCTATATTCTTTTATGTAAAGATATTGAACTAGCTTGTGATGAAAAAGTAATTTATGATTTGAATTATGAACAACGCGCGGATTATTCTCAATCATTATTGTCTTGTAGTATTAAACAACATATGATTACTGCTTGTCCAATTGCCTTTGGAGAAGTGGGAGTTAAAGAACGTGTAAAACAAATTGTTAAGTATAAAAAGCCTTCTTTTTGGTTAATAGTAATCGCAATTGTAATTAGTGCCATTATGGGTGTTAGCTTATTAACAAGTCCGATTAATAATACGGAAAAAGTTTTGAAGCGTATTGAAAAGATGCAATATGATTCATTTACACAAAAACAAACTATCTACACTTTATCAATTGATACATCAAAACTAACCAATGAAATGTATACAAAAGAAGGATATACATTCAATAAAAACGAAATGATTGTTTATAATGGTAAACCAACGAATATATATTTATCAAAAGTAAAATTATTAGAAACTGATTCTAATTATGTAGTTATGAAATTTGTTTTTGATTATGATTTAGACTTAGATAAAGGGTCAATCTTATACCCGTATGTAATTAAAGAAGATGGTTTAAAAAACTTAGATTTTTCAGAGTATTATGTAGAGAAAAATAAACAAGATGTTGGTTATAGTATATATTTCTACGTATCAAAAAATCTATTACAAACAAAGAATACGATTCATTATGATATATTCTTAAATAAAATTGATTATTCTGAAACAAAAAACAAATATATTCGTAATATCTATGAATGGATGACTGAAAAAAGAAGACAATATAAAATAGTTGAAGTGAATACTGGTTCTTATGGAAGTGATAAGTTTATAGAGCAATATGACGCCTCTAATCAATTCATTGATGAAATATTAGCCATGGACTATAAGTCATATGCAATTGTAGATAAGTTTGCATATGCATTTGTAGATCAAGGCCTACATCAATTTTTATCATTAAATGGAGTAGATGGAGATTATAAAGATAGCTTAAATTTAAAGATGGTTGAAGGAAAAGATTCTTTTACAAATACATATGAAATGATTGTTCCTTCAAGCTTATTAAATGATCAAAATGTTCCATATAAAGTTGGAGATACAATCTATTTGAGTATGATTAATTATCCATATGATTTGACATTGGAAAGTGAATTAGAAAAACTAAGAAATGGTACTAGTGACTATTTAAAGATGTATGATGAATTTATGATTCCATTTGAAGTTGTTGGTGTATATGAATCAGATTATTCAGAAAATGTATATACATCATTGGATACTTGCAAAGATATAGCATATAAAATGAGAGATGATATGACTCAAGTAGTGTTGCAATTTTATCGTATGACATTCACTGTTGATGAGAAAAAAGTAGATGATTTTAAGAAGGAAGTTAATAAACTTTTAGCATATAGTCAATTTAATTATGGACAAAAGATTAATTATCAGATTAAAGAAAGAGAATAAGTATGCGAAGGGAAATGATACGTCATTTCTCTCTTTTATTTAGAAGAATAAGATATTACTTTATAATAAAATAACACATAATCAAATTATGGTATAATATCCATGTAAGTAGTATTTATGTAAACTTTTTGGATATTAGAATATCTAAAAAAGGAGAACCATTTATGAAGAAAATCAAAATAATTCTTTTGATAATATGTATTGTAGGAGCTATTTTTTCTATACAAAAAGGATATGAGAGTTACGTAATGGATCAATATGGTATTTCTCAAGAAACTAGAGAATGGATGAAGAAATATGAGCAATTAACCGTAGAAGAGAGATTAGCTGTTTCGTATTTTCCACATGATTTAGCCCAGGCGATACATAATGGCTATGATTATAAATATGCCCCAGAAAGCATGAAAGAAGATAATAATAAGTTATTTGAGGACATAGATATAAATCGCATTCAAAAAGTTGAAATTCAGTATATGGAGGATACTTTTAAAACAAAAGAAATATCATATGAAGATGGAATCCGTTTGGTAGAAGCATTTACCAAAATTTCTATAGATGATATTGATCATGATCTGTCTGGTACAGGTCCAGTTGTTGATATTCCATATGCCATCCTATTAACTATGGAGAATGAAGTTATAACTATTGGCTATGATATACTACCGGTTATTTATAAAGATGATGAATATGTATATGTAAATATGAATCATGAGTTCTTTGATTGTACTAGAGAAATACATGAAAAGTATGATTTGAAAGGTTACACTTTTAGGGATTATATTTTTGAGAATCCTAGTAACAATGGTTATGGAGGATTTTTGATGTCTGATTGTATAGTTAGTCCAGATAAAACCTTTAATGAAGTATTAGAACGATTAGATGTTGGAGAAAGAATTGAAAATGATGTAACTATTCAAGATATATTAAATCAACATGATAATATTCAATTAAATGATGTGGTATATTATGAGAACATTGCGATAAAAGTAATTGAAATTATTGATGATAAAGTTAGTGCTGTTATTTTTCATGTTGAGTAGTTTATTAGAAATAAAATAGGAGGTAGATTCTATGTTTGAATTTCTAACTAAGAAAAAAGTATTTGAAACTGTTGATGTGGATAAGAAAAATCAAGTTTTAAATATGCTTAAAGAAAAAGGTATAGACTATATAGTTCGTAAGGGTGATATTAATCATCGTAGTGCATTAGATACTTTTAAAATGGGAGAGTTAATGGTTAAACCTAAATATGTATATGTGTTTTGGGTGAAGAAAAATCAAGCAAATGAAGCTGAAGTGATTATGAAAACAGTAAGATAGTGTAGTGAGGTGATATATATGCGTAAATGTATTTGTTTATTGTGTATATTGCTCTTATGCTCTTGTGGAGCGAATCATAAAATTCCAGTTAAAAGAATTGAGGAAGGATACACAATACAAACAATTGAATATCCAAATACGTATGGTAGAAGTTATCAACTTTTAGAAAAAGATGGTGTATATTCTGTTGAATATTTCACTGGAAGTGGATTCGTAGGAAATGAAATATTTAAGACTGATGATTTTACTATCTGTGAAGATGCCGAATATGATTCATTTGGAAATATGACGAATGGTACATATACATATGTAAGTGCTGATAAGACCACGGTTTTGTATAGCGGAAAGGGTGTACCAAATGATGTTATTATTTCTCCTGGTGGACCTAAGGTTTTTGAGATGGATGAATGTGTATATTTTGCATTTTATACGGATGATGAATTAGTCATGAATGAAATTGTAGATGGTAAATTAATAGAAATTGGTAGATATCCATTAATTGATTATGAATATGATTTTGTTGGTTATGTAAATAATAATTATGAAGTTTATTATTTGTATAGAAGTAAAGAAAATTACAAATTAATTTGTGATGAAAAAACGTATGTATTTAATGATACTGATCGTGTGATTGTATTAAAGGATTATATTATGTATTCGACAGTTGATGTAATTGAAACAACGGGAACGTATATTCTTAATCGCCAAACTGGTGAAACAAAAACATTGGATACTAATATTTATCTTTTATTAGATCCAGCATATCTAAATTCACCAACATTTTTCTATGGTAATAAAAAAGATAATGCCTTTATCTTTATGGAAAAAGATGGTATCCAATCTCGATATGTATATGGCGTATGCGAAGATAATGAGTTTAAAATGTATCCATTACCAATTACATATAGTGAATTAAGTTATAGTTCTATTTATAAAGAAAATGTGTTGTGTTTAATGGTTGATGATAATGGCATGCTAGATTTTAATGTAATAACAATTAATAAATAGGAGATAGTTTATGAATAATAAATGTCCATATTGTGGTGGGGTTCTAATAGAGGGTACTTTATATCCTTATGGTTCTGATAAAGTATATTGGTTACCTGAAGGTGAAAATGCAGGTGTTTTCCGCTTTAATCCAATAAAAGATAATCAATTATTGGATGCAGGTGCTGTTATATTTAGTTCAGGTTTAGCAACTTGTAAAATGAAAACATATGCATGTAAAGAGTGTAAGAAACTAATTATTGATTATAGTGAGATGGTATATCCAACTACAGATGTAAAAGAAAGATAATAGAAAAAGCAGTATTCTGCTTTTTTTTATGATTTTTAAACTTTTTATTTGTTTTATGTATCTAATAGGTGAAAGGAGGTAGAACATGGATTTACAACTAGTAAAAAAGGCATTACGTGGTGATGATGATTTATTTGTACAGTTAATCATGGAGAAGAAAGAAAAGTTGATTCGGATTGCTTATAAGTATTGTTTAGATGATGCAATGGTTGAAGATGTTCTATCGGAAACTATCTATCAGTGTTATAAGCATCGTAAACAATGCAAAGATGTGCAATATTTTGATACTTGGTTAATAAGAATATTAATTAATAACTGTATAAAGGAAATTAAATCACAGGGTAAGCATGTTGAATTAGTGGTTGATGTTGAAGATGGTAAAAGCAGTGATGTTTCCTTAAGAAGTATCGTGTATTCATTAGATGAGCCGGAAAGAAGTATATTAATCTTTCATTTCTTTGAAAATGCGACTTTAAGTGAAATTGCTCAGTATTTACAAATGCCTTTAAGTACGGTGAAGTCGAAGTATTACAAAGTTTTAAATGCGTTAAAAATAGAATTAGAGGAGGTTTACAATGGATAAAAAACAAATAAATGAGTGGAGTAAAATGAATTCTAAATTTGATTTTAATGAAAAGTTTGTTAGACAAAATATGAAGAAAGAGAATAAAGGCTTTCAATATTTGTTAAGAGGTTGTGCTGTTTTGGGAATGTGTTTGCTAGTACTTGTTAGTACAAATCCTAATGTTATAAAGGCTATGAAAGGTTCACCTTTTTTTGGTGATATTATTGAATGGTTTGGTTTAGCTTCTTATGAACAAGCTCTTGAAAATGATTATATCCAAAGAATTGATCTTACAAAAGAAGAAAATGGAGTTACATTATCTGTGCACGATTTAGCAATTGATGAGCAAAATATGTATTTGCATTATACAGTGAATTTTGGAACAGTTGAACATTATGGATATGATTTGAACATTAAACATAATGACATTACTTTATTTGCAGCAGAACATACAAGTAGTGAATCAATTGATGAAATGATTCTTTCTTGCAATCAGCTAAATGGGATGGATATTGATAATATAACAATGGAATTAATTTATAATCAAAATCGAATGGAAATGGAAATCGGTATAGACCAAACAAAGATTGCGAAAGCTAGAGTTGAAGAATTACATCAAAAGTTTACCGTAAAAGGACAAAAGTTTGTGGTTGAAAAAGTTGAGTTTTATCCATTGGCTACACATATTTATGTAAATGTGGACAATAGTAATGAATTAGAAGTAGTAAATTTTGATTTTGACGTACTTGTTGATGGCAAGAAAATGGAAGGTCATGGAGATACTTGGAATTATACAAAGGATGGTATTGTTTATGTAGAAGCAAGTCCATATTATGAAACTGGCAAAAAAGAAATTGTATTAAATTCTGTACAATTACAACCACGTAAAAATGATTTGAGTATTGGTCTACAAGCAAAAACGGTTGGTGGCTATATAGATCATGTAGAATTAGTTGAGTTTTTGTCTAGGGATAATGGTGATGTTTTGTCTTCTCGTTTTTCTAGAATTGTTCCTGATTATGTAGATTATATTGTTTTATTGCAGGTGAAAGATACGACGAATCATAGACTAGGAACAGTTACTGCTGATAGTGGGGTTAATCCTTCTTTTGGTGAAAGTTATGGAGATATGATTGAAATCATGATTGACAAAGAGTGTTTAGATAATGTTTGGATGACTCCTGTTAAATTGAATTTTGGTGAAACTGTAGAAGTAAATGAAAAATTGAAGCTTAAGTAGCTTCAATTTTCTTCTTCTTCAATTGGTAATGTTCTAGCTCTTTCTAGGGAATAGTACATATTTGAGTACCATAGAATAAGTGTAGTAATTACAAATAGTCCAGCAAAGATAAAGTATTTTGGTGTTTGTAATAGTACACACATAGTTACTACTAATATGCAATTTCCTAAATATAGGGCTAAAGATTTAATTCCTCTTGATAATAATACATGAAAAGCATCTTTATTTTCGTAGTTTTTAGCTGAGAAAATGAAGGTGTCTTTTTCTTTTGTTTCAATTTGTTTTGCTAGTTTGAATAGAATCATCATAAAAGGACTAGCGATAACAATTAATACTAATAAGATTTGCATAGTTTCACTTCCTGTACCTATCATAACAAAGAATGACCATTGTGTCTATTGTCACATAGAATGGATAGAGGATGGGTGGGCGAATGAAACAGTTAATACATGGAGTTTTGACCAATTATGAGGTAAGTGGTGAAGGTGATGTTGTTTTACTTTTGCATGGATGGGGTATGGATTTAAATAGTATGTTATGGATTGGTGAGGATTTAAAGTGTAAGGTGTATGCGATTGATTTGCCTGGATTTGGTGAAAGTGAATTGTGTTGTAGTTGGGATGTATTTGATTATGTGGATTGGTTACGTGCTTTTTGTGAGGAATTAGAGTTAGAAGAGATTATGATTGTGGCACATTCATTTGGCTGTCGAATTGCGTTATGGTATAGCTATGTCTATGGTTGTAAGAAGATGGTGTTAACGGGTGCTGCTGGGATTCCTTCTTTAAAAAATAAGTTTCAAAAATGGCAAGAAATGGAGTATCATATAAGTAAGTATATCTATAAGAAATTAGGTCTTTTAAAACGAATTGAACAGTTACAAAATAGTAGAGGAAGTTATGATTATCGTAATGCTAGTCCGATTATGAAGGAAACTTTGGTTAAAGTGATTCATAATGATGTGACTGGGATTTTGAGTAGTATTTATACGCCTACGATTTTAATTGTTGGTGATAAGGATGATGTTACACCTGTTTGGATGTCTAGGGAAATGGAATCTCGGATGCAGGATGCGGCGATGATTGTTTTTGAAGGTTGTCATCATTTTGCGTATTTGCAAGATCGTTATCGTTTTATGAAGATAGTGAAAGTGTTTTTAGAAAAGGAGGAAGAGCATGCTTAGTGTTATGAGTATTTGGAAAATTAGTGCTTGGATTAGTTTTAGCATGTTTAGCATAATTCCTTTCTTTAAAGCTTTAAGTGCTTATCAGAAGAATCGTTATAAGATGGATCGTTATAGCCATTGGTTTAAGGACCAATTTTTATGGGAGTTTAGAAGCTTTTTATATTATATTCTTTTAGCGTTACCTTTTATCATGATGGAATATTGTAGTGATATAGTAGCGTATTTGTTGTTTGTTGGTTTTACAGTTTTGTATACCATAGTACGTTTTTATAAGTGTGATTGGAAGAAACTGTTTGAGAGCATTGATTGGACGATGCGTATGTTGCGTAGTGCAATTGTGCTATTTGCTTTACATTTTGCGTGGATGTATTTGTTTATTGATGTGATGAATACGACTTCACTTGGTTGGGGTTGTGTTTTTGCGTATATTGGTAGTTGGTTTTTGGTTTATGTAGTTTGGTTTGTGCTATATCCTGTTGAATTGTTGATTGGCTATTATTATCGTAAACAAGCGCGTAGTTTTATGAATCAATTTGATGGTATTAGTATTGCGATTACGGGTTCTTATGGAAAGACAAGTTGTAAATATATTTTGGATAAAATGTTATCTACAAAATATTATGGTTTAATGACTCCGAAGTCTTATAATACGGCAATGGGGATTACTGGTGTCATTCGTAAGATGTTGAAGCCTATTCATCAATATTTTATTTGTGAAATGGGTAGTGATCATCCAGGTGAAATTGCCAATATGATGGAGATTTGTCATCCTAAGTATGGGGTGATTACTGCGATTGGTCCACAACATTTACAAACTTTTGGTACGATGCGTAATATCGTAGAAGAGAAGATGAGTTTGGTTGAAAAATTGGATGTGGATGGCGTTTGTTTCTTGAATAAAGATAATGCCTATATTCGTGAATATGAAATTCAAAATCCTTGTAAGAAAGTATGGTTTTCGATGTTGACGGAAGCAGATTATCAAGTAGTTAATATGTATCAAACAAGTGAAATTACACAATTTACTGTTTTAGTAGATGGTATGTATTATGAATTTGAGACAAGATTGTTGGGTAAGCATAATGTTATGAATTTGTTAGCGATGATTAGTGTTGCGCATACTTTGGGTATGGATATGGCTATTTTACAGAATGTTGTGAAATATATGCCTTGTATTGAACATCGTTTGGAAAGAAAAGATTTCCATGGACGTACTTTGATTGATAATTCGTATAGTTCCAATATTGAAAGTATGAAAGAATCATTAGAGATTTTATCGATGATGCCGAATAAGAAAATTATCATTACTCCTGGTTTGGTGGATTTGGCGTATATGGCGGATGAAACACATTATCAATTTGGTTCTTTGATGAAAGAAAAAGTGGATATTGTCATTTTAGTGGGTGAATCACAAACGTCTATGATTTATAATGGTCTTATAGAGAATGGATTTAGTGAAGAGAATATTTATATAGTTAATTCTATGGCTGAAGGTTTATCTAAGTCATTGGAAGTAAGTGAAGTAAATGATACAATTTTAATAGAAAATGATTTACCTGCTGTATATATGGCTGCTAGTGATATAAAGAAAGGTGGGAAGTAAGAATGAAAACAAGAGTTGGCGTGTTTTTTGGTGGTCAAAGTGTTGAACATGAGATTAGTATTTTGACGGCTATGCAAGTTATGCATGCTTTTGATAGTGAAAAATATGATATTGTGCCTGTTTATGTTTCTAAAAGTGGCTTGTTTTATTCGGATTCTCGCTTTAAACAGTTAGATACATTTAAGGATTTAACTAAAGCGTTGGATAAATTAACTCCTGTACAGTTAATTCGCCAAGATCAACGTTTTGCATTAGTATGTACAACAATGAAGTTTGTACAGAAGACGGTGGATATTATTGATGTAGCTTTTAATGCTTTTCATGGTACCAATGGTGAAGATGGTAGTTTTGCAGGATTTTGTCAAATGCTTGGGCTACCATATACGGGTTGTGCATTAGATGGTGCAGTGATTGGTCAAGATAAAGTGTTGATGCGTCATATTATGAATGCGAATAAGATTCCGATATGTCCTTGGTTTTGGAGATATCGTTATGAAGTAGAACAGGATAAAAAAGATATATTAAGTAAAACGAAGAGATTGGGGTATCCTGTGATTGTAAAACCAGCTACGTTGGGTTCATCTATTGGTATTTCTGTTGTGAATACAGTGGAGGAAATGGATGCGGCTTTAGAGTTAGCGGGTCAGTATAGTGATAAAATTGTAGTTGAAAAGAAGATTGTGAATATGCGTGAATTCAATTGTGCATATTTAGGAAATATTGAAGAAGTTACCATTAGTGCTATTGAAGAAGTGGTAAATGAACATGCGATTTTAACTTATGAAGATAAGTATGAAAAGGGCATGAAATATGAAGAAAAGAAACGTATTCTTCCTGCAGAGTTAGATTCTGAAGTAGTCGATCAAATTAAGTATTTAACAGTGAAGACGTGTCGTAGATTGCATTTACAAGGTGTGATTCGTGTGGATTTCTTAATGGATTGTGATGCGAATAAGATTTATGTGAATGAAGTGAATACGATTCCGGGTTCTATGGCTCATTATTTGTTTGAACCTGAGGGTATATCATTTACACAATTATTGGATCATTTGATTCAAGATGTATTATATAAGGAACGTATTCGCAAACAACAAATTACATCATATGATACGAATTTATTGGCTAATTTTGATGCTTCGAAAGGAGTAAAAGGGAAGTAGAAAGGAATTGAAGTTAATGATTGAGATGACAAAAGAGATTTTGGCGGAAGCGGCAACTTTGCGACAAGTAAAGCGCGTTCGCGAAATCTTTGATACATACAACATTGTCGATTTAGCGGATATTGTGGGGGAACTTGAGATTTCTGAGGCGCTCTTTATTTTTAAAGTGCTTCGAAAAGAAGTGAGTGGTCAAGTTTTTACCTATCTTTCGAAAGATAAACAAGAATCATTGGTTGAATTATTAACAAATGATCAAATTAAGAATATTTTAGCCGAATTGTATTCGGATGATATGATGGAGTTCATGGATGAACTTCCTAATGAATTAGTGAAAAAGATTTTGGGTGCGGTTAGTAAAGCACAAAGAGAAGAAATTAATCAATTGTTATCGTATGCAGAGTTTTCTTGTGGTTCGATCATGACTACTGACTTTGTAGAATTGAAGCGAGATGATACGATTGATGAGGCGATGCATGATATTAAGCGTCAAAAACGTGTGGCAGAATCTATTTCGTATGGTTATGTGCTTGAAAAAGATAAGTTAGTGGGTATTGTGTCTATGCGTGATATTATTTTTGCGCCTGAAGATAGTTTGTTAGAAGAAATAATGGATGAAGAGTTTGTGGCTGTTACAACAAAAGATGATCAAGAGTTAGCCATTGAATTAATTAAGAAATATGACTTAACAATGATTCCTGTGGTTGATGATCAAGAGCACTTAGTTGGTGTAATTACTTCCGATGACGTTATTGACGTTATGGAAGAAGAAGCTACTGAAGATATTCATATGATGGCTGCGGTTACGCCTCTTGATGATAGTTATATGGAAGCGAGTATTTTGGATATTGCGAAGTCTCGTTTGCCTTGGCTTTTGGTGTTGATGATTTCTGCAGTGTTATCAGAAACAGTATTGGCTAGAAACACAACTTTAATTGTATTAATTCCTGCATTGACCTATTTTACTCCGATGTTGATGGGTTCTGCGGGTAATGCGGGTTCTCAAGCAGCTGCAATGGTTATTCGTGGTATTACAGTTGAAGGATTGGATATTCGTTCGTTTTTTAAAGTATTTTGGAAAGAATTGCAAGTAGGTATCATTTGCGGTGTGGTTATGTTTATCGTAAATTATTTACGTGTTATTTTTACTATGCCTACAGTGAGTAGTGGTGTTGCACTTGTGTCTAGTGCTAGTGTATTTGTAGCGATTGTGGTGGCAAAATTGGTTGGAGGATTAACACCTTTAGTGGCGAAGTTATTCCATTTGGATCCAGCGGTATTGGCTTCTCCACTGATTGCGACGGTATGTGATGCTTTATCATTGAGTGTGTACTTTGCTTTAGCATGGTTTTTGGTGTAAGGAGGATAGACTATGGATGAAATGAATTATGTAAGTTTATCTTTATTACAGGAGTGGATATTAGAAAGACGTGCTGTGAAATTGCGTGAATTATTTGATGAATATCACGTTGTAGATATGGCAGCGTTAGTAAATGATTTAACTGTACATGAAATTTTAGTATTATTTAAGATTTTACGTAAAGATGTGACTGGGGAAGTATTTACTTACTTAGAACAAGACAAAAAAGAAGAATTGATTCAAGCATTTAGTGGGCCAGAGATTCGTGAAATTCTAGAGAATTTATATGCCGATGATATCGTTGATTTCATGGAAGAAATGCCTGCCAATCTTACAAAGAAAGTCTTAGCAAGTGCTACAGAACAAACGCGTACAGAAATTAACTGGTTATTGAGTTTCCCTGAAGATAGTGCTGGTAGTATTATGTCTACAGACTTTGTGGAATTAAAGGTAACGGATACGGTTGAACAAGCAATTCGTAAGATTAAACGTCAAGGGAAGATGGCGGAAACCATTAATACGTGTTACGTCATTGATTCAAAACGTGAATTAGTGGGGAGTATTCGTTTGCGTGAATTCTTATTCGAAAATCGTGATGAAAAAATTAGTGATATTATGGCAACTGACGTGGTTAGTGTAACGATTACAGATGACCAAGAAGAAGTTGTTGCGGTTATTCAAAAGTACGATATTACGGTTGTGCCAGTAGTTAATAATGAAAATCGTTTGATTGGGATTATTACGGTCGATGATATTATTGATATTTTAGAAGAAGAAGCAACAGAAGATATTCATTTGATGGCTGGGATTACACCAATCGAAGAAAGTTATTTGGAAGCTAGTGTATTATCGATTGTTAAGAGTCGTTTGCCTTGGTTATTGATTTTAATGATTTCTGGAGCCTTTACTGGAGCAATCATGGCTGGATTTGAAGAGAGTTTAATGGTTATTCCAGCACTTAGTGGCTTTATTCCAATGATTATGGGTACAGCAGGGAATGCGGGTTCTCAAGCAAGTACGATGGTTATTCGTGGAATTGCAGTTGATGGTTTAGAAACCAAAGATATTTTGAAGGTAATGAAAAAGGAATTGGGTATTGCATTGATTTGTTCGGCAGTTTTATTTGTTGTTAACTTTGCGAAGATTTCCTTGTTCCCAAGTGATTTGGTATTGCTTTCAAATGTAACAAGTGTGGCTTTAACGGTATCGTTATCAGTTATTTTAGCATTAACATGTTCTAAATTATTAGGTGGTTTATTACCACTTGTGGTATATGCATTAAAATTGGATCCGGCAAGTGTTGCTAGTCCTGTAATCACAACGGTTATTGATGCTTTGAGCTTATTGATTTACTTTGTGATTGCGATGTTCTTTCTTGGTTTATAATTGACAAAGAATGTGAAATTTTGATATTATGGAAATGCGTTGATTAGGAGTAGTAGTTATTCAAGGCAGATAGAGAGTCAATGGTTGGTGGAAATTGATGGCTGTAGATAATGAACTCGCCTAGGAGCTGATAACAAGAAAAGGTTATCCGTGTTTTCTTGCGTTAAAAGAAATAAGGGCATACTCTTTTTTGAGTGTGAACTAAGGTGGTACCGCGTTAATTTAACGTCCTTAGAAGTAAGGACGTTTTTATATTATAAGGGAGGATATAATTATGACGTTTAATCACAAGGAGATTGAAACTAAGTGGCAGAAGTTTTGGGATGAGAATGAAACATTTAAAACAGATACATGGGATTTCTCAAAACCTAAATATTATGCGTTAGATATGTTTCCATATCCATCAGGTGTAGGTTTGCATGCAGGGCATCCTGAAGGATATACAGCGACAGATGTTATTTGTCGTATGAAACGCATGCAAGGATATAATGTATTACATCCAATGGGATTTGACTCATTTGGATTGCCTGCTGAACAATATGCGATTCAAACAGGAAATCATCCAGATGGTTTTACACAAACAAATATTGGAACATTTACTGATCAATTAAAGATGTTAGGTTTCTCTTATGACTGGTCTAAAGTAGTTTCTACATCAGATCCAAGCTATTATAAATGGACACAATGGATTTTTAAACAAATGTTCTTAGATGGCTATGCTAAATGTGTAGATATGCCAGTAAACTGGTGTGAAGAATTGGGTACTGTATTAGCTAACGATGAAGTTATTGATGGTAAATCAGAACGTGGTGGATACCCAGTAGTTCGTAAAAATATGCGTCAATGGGTAATGGATATTCCTGCATTCGCTGAACGTTTATTAGAAAACTTAAATGATATTGATTGGCCAGAAAGTACAAAAGAAATTCAACGTAACTGGATTGGTAAATCTATTGGGGCTGAAATTAACTTCAAGATTGCAAATACAGAATATGACTTCACTGTATTTACAACTCGTTGTGATACCTTATTTGGGGCTACATACTGTGTAATGTCTCCTGAACATCCATTAGTAGAAAAGATTGTATCAGCTGAACAAAAAGATGCAATTGAAGCATATCAAAAAGCTTGTGCTACTAAATCTGAAATGGAACGTACAGAATTAAATAAAGATAAGACTGGTGTATTTACTGGTGCTTATGCAATCAATCCTGTAAATGGTAAAGAAATTCCTATTTGGATTAGTGACTATGTATTAATGGGTTATGGTACTGGTGCAATTATGGCAGTTCCTGCTCATGATGATCGTGACTATGAATTCGCTAAAAAGTTTGGTATCGAAATTATTCAAGTATTAGCTGGTGGCGATATTACTGAAAAAGCACATACAGAAGATGGTATTCATATGAATTCTGGCTTCTTAGATGGCTTAAATAAAGAAGACGCAATCAATACTATGATTGCTTGGTTAGAAGAACGTGGTTTAGGTACTAAGAAAATCAACTATCGTATGCGTGAATGGATTTTTGCTAGACAACGTTATTGGGGTGAACCAATTCCTGTTATCCATTATGAAGATGGTACAATTGGTGTGTTAGATGATGAACAACTTCCATTAACATTACCAGTACTTGAGGATTATGGTCCTTCTAAAGGAGGCGGAGCTCCATTAGATAAAGCAGTTGATTGGGTAAATGTTACTGTAGATGGTAAAGCTGGTAAACGTGAAACTAGTACAATGCCTGGTTCTGCTGGTTCAAGTTGGTATTTCTTACGTTATATTGATCCATTAAATGATAAACAATTAGCAGATCCTGAATTATTAAAACACTGGATGCCTGTTGATTTATATGTTGGTGGACCAGAACATGCGGTAGGACACTTATTATATTCTCGTATGTGGAACAATTATTTATATGACAAGGGTGTTGTTCCTTGTAAAGAACCATTCCAAAAATTAGTACACCAAGGTATGATTTTAGGTGCTAATGGTATTAAGATGGGTAAACGTTTCCCTGAATTCTGTGTAAATCCTAATGATGTAGTTAGAGATTATGGTGCAGATACATTACGTGTATATGAAATGTTTATGGGACCATTAGAAGCAGATAAACCATGGTCTACACAAGGTGTAGAAGGTTCTCACCGTTGGTTGGAACGTGTATATCGTTTAATGATTGAATCTGGTAAATTGTCTGATACAAATGATGGTAAATTGGATTATAGTTATAACTTCATGATGAAGAAAGTAACAAATGACATTGAATCATTGAACTTAAATACAGCTATTTCTCAAATGATGATTTTCATCAATGACTGTTATAAGACAGAAACTGTTTATAAAGAATATGCAATTAACTTTGTACAAGCATTATCTTGTTTTGCACCTCATGTAGGATGTGAAATGTATGAATTGTTAACAGGTAAGACAGATTTAGCTTATCGTCCATGGCCTACATATGATGAAAGTAAATTAGTACTTAATGATGTAGATATGGCGGTTCAAGTAAATGGTAAGATGCGTGGTAAATTTACAATTGCCAAAGATGCATCTGATGAAGAAGCATTAGCTAAAGCTAAGGAATTAGAAACAGTTAAAGCACAACTTGAAGGTAAGACAATTCGTAAGGTAATTGTTATTAAGAATAAGATTGTAAATATTGTTGCGAACTAATAAATAAGTGTAAAAGAACTATTTAGAGAAATTTAGATAGTTCTTTTTATATGTTTAAGTAATATACAAGACAAAATTAATTTGAATATCTTGAAACCGCTTACAACGTATGGTATATAAGTAGAATGCGGTGAAAAAGTGAAAGTCTCATATGTGATAGTATATGCATAGAAGAATGTGATAGGATCCCTCTAAAGTAGACAACTAAAATAAATAAAGTTGTTTATGATAGGAGGGATTTTTTCTTGTGAATGAAACAACAAATATTCCATTGATAAAAAGGTACGGGCAGTTTTTGAATAATATATCGCAAAAAACAAGCAAATGTTAACGTTATTATAGTAAATATAGTTGCTTCAAATATGACAGACAATATTGTTATGCGAAGATATATACAACAGAAAAAGAGCTTTCGCTCTTTAGTTGTTTGATTTAAGTCTAAAAATAGGAATTTCTGGATCACAGAATAAACGAATGTTTTGTTTGGTTGTACCAATACCTTTGGATACATAGACTCTTACACCATCCATATGATTTAAACCTAAGGTATGGTTTTCGTTACCAAGTAATGTTTCATAAGAACCATAGAATGGAATATTGATTTGATATCCATGACTATGTCAAACTAATAAAACATAGACTGGTGTAGTTGGTAATAAGGTAAAGATATCTGGTGTATGACATAAAGTAATGACATACGCTTCTTCTGGGATATCGGCAAATAATGTTGTTGTGTCAATTGAAGTAGATGTTACAATTGGTAAACCAACTAAATAGATATAATCTTGTGTATCTTTACGAATACGCATGGCTTGATTTTCAATCATTTCGAAGTTGCTATCGTATAATATTTTTTCTACAACTTCTTTGTTGGCTTCATCCATTTCTCCAAGTACGGCGAATTTACCATATTTCGCATCAATTGATGACAAGAAATTAGTTAATACGATTTGATCACTTTCTGTAGGAGTGATGTTGGTATCAAACATATCTCCAGCAAATAATAGGATATCTGGTTGGATGTTTTCTAATTTCTTTTGAAACTTTTCTAAGGTTTCTCTTTGTAAGAAGGTTCCATATTCAATATCGCTAATTAATGCAATTGATAGATCATCATGTGATTTTGGAATTTGTAAAGATGAAAGCTTTGTATAGTTAATATCCAAGCGTTTCATGCTTAAATAGTAGGCATCTGCTGCGATAGCGAGTATGGATAAGGTTATGGATAGTAGGATAATAAGCCATAATTTCTTTTTCATATGTTCCTCCTAGAAAGAAGAAAGGCTAGTTGCCTTTCTTGTTTGGTATCATTGCGGCGCGCATATTTAGAATGACTGGAATGATAATTGGATTTCTTCGAGTCTTTTGATAGAAATATGGTTCTAAAGTAGCGCGTATACAATTCTTTAATTCGCCGAATGTTGTTTTTTGCATCATCTTACGTTTTAATGCTTCATAGACTAACAATTCGCCTTCTTTTAGTAGTGTTTGATTTTCTTTA
>JAFZDT010000065.1 GCA_017561055.1 Erysipelotrichaceae bacterium | reverse complement strand
TTTTATAAAGAATATCAAAGTTGATGGTTTAGATGTTGAATTTGATTTATTGAAAACAACATATACATTCGAAGATGTTTTAGAAAATCATACAATTTCTGTTGAAGCAGAGAAAATAGAACAATCATATCACATCTGCTCTATTTCTAGCAATTATGGAAGCGTTGAACCAAATGGAGTAACTCCTTATAAATTTGGAGATATTGCTACTTATAAATTCACTCCTATGTCTGGTTATAAATTAAACAATATAATAGTAGACGGTAAAGTTATTAAAACATCTAGTGATTTATATACATTTTATAATGTTAGAAACAACCATACCATTACTGCTAATTTTGTTGTTGATAGTAAAGAAATTATACTTGATAAAGTTGATGGAACTAACATGTCAATTAACTATGATTTATACGATAGAGTTGAACCATCTAAGGTTTATTTGTCAAAACCTAACAAGTGTTTATTGGGAGTTTTAAACGGAATAGATGAACAATCATGTAATGTAACACTAAGAGCGAATAATACTCATACTATTTCATTTGATGTGTATAAAGAAATAAATGGAGAAGAAACAAGTTTTTATGACCAAATAGATGTTTTAATGGAGTTGTATGTAACTTCTATAGGATGGTTTAAAATAACACAAACTCCTGAAATGAGTTTTGATGGAAATGTGGAAAAGCTTACAGTTGTTGCTGAATCATACGAAATAGAATTACAACAGTATGACAAAACAGGATTTGTTGTAAATAGAGCTAGTGACGATTCATTAGAAATGATGGCTACTGATAATACATATCTAGATGCTAATGGTTATAAATTGTTTAGAGACAATGTGTATTTTTATAGAGATGTTTCAGATTATGAAGCTCTATTAAATGATTTTTTAGAGTACGATGAAGAAGAACAAACTTTGGAAACATTGAAAACTTTATCAATGGACAATCCTACTTTCTTAATAAGCTCATGGAGATTTGACATTGATATAAATTCATTTATGGAAAACTTATCAACTATAAAATCATCTTTGATGAAAGATGGATTTGAAATTGATTACTTAGATGAATTTCAAAATCTATATGAAATAAAAGATAGTTCAAGTGGAGAAACTGCACTTACTACTTCTGTCATAAAAAATACATTATTAAATCATTCTGAGTTAATACCATATTTACCATTAAATGTAAATAATCAAAATATAAATATTAAAAATAAAATATTTAACAGTACATCTGTTACTTCAGATGGTGAATTTTTAGCAACTCTTGATGTGATGGGTGCTTATTGTGTGCAAGGTTCTGAAATTAATTTCAAAGTCAATATAGATGGAAACAAAGGTGATGTGACATATAGATATAAATTTGGAAATGATTCAAATTGTATGACTGATTTTATAAATCAAAGCTCAATAGATTGGACATCATATTACGATATTCCATCTGGTCAAAATTATGTGAAAATACCAGTTTCTGTAGATGTAGTTGATACATATACAGATGATGATGAAATTGAAAAAACTCAAACCCTAACATTAAACATTGATGTATATGTATTCGTTGACAAAGACAATCTTTCTGATTTCTTATCAAATAATAATATAGCATTAACATATTCTGAATATGAAACATATTCATTAGCAGAATTAATATCATTGGAAATGCAAAGAATGATAGATTTAAGTCTATTGGATCAAATATTGTTAGAATGCCCATCTTGGAAAGTTGGAACAGTTGACAATTTTGTAGACGATGAATTTCCACGAATGTTATGTAACGAAGTTGGTGCATTTGAAATTGATAGTCAAGATATTTATAGTTTATTAACACAAACTATGGCACAGTATTTTAGTTGTATTTTTGTATTTGATACAATAAACATGGAAGTTAATGCCTATAGAGTTAATGGTATAGGTAAAGATACTAACATCCATTTAGGATATAGAAATGTTCAAAATTCTATACAAATTACACCAACTGAAGAATTGTATACAGTCTTCAATGTATCTAATTCAGATGGATTGAATCTTGCATATGTTAATTTTGGAGATAGAGAAATTGAAGACATATCACATTTTCTCAATGAAGAATACTTAGATTCAGAGTTAATAAATAAATACAATGCTTGGTTTAATTATAGAGAATCATTCAGAGATGAATATATAGATTATTCTAGATTGTATAATAAGCAAAATGAAGTTGTTACTGAATTATACAATAGAGTTCCTGTAGATGGTTTAGATGTAAAACAATATGAAAGTTTCTCATATAACGAGTTAGACGAGGAATTAAATAATTACATTGCATTAATTGAAGGAATTAAATCATATTTTAAAATATACACAGATGGTAAAGAATATGAAAATATTACAATTGTATCATCTAAAGAACCATATATTTCATATCAATATGTTGGACTTAAAGAAAATCTAGAAGAAATCCAAAAATCAATATATTGGAATGATTATAGACAATATAAAGAAATCGTTAATAATATTCTAATAGCAATGTATAACTTTGATAAAGATGAAGACGATGATAATTTCTGTGAATATTTAGATGATTGGGAATGGGATATGGTAACATATGGTTATATGTATGGACTAGATGAATTAAAATCTAAATTGGAAGTTTTCAAAAATGGAATTGAAACTTATAAAGATTATAGCACACCTTATGAAGATTCCAATAAAAACGTACTGGAAACTACATATAATTCTAAACGAGAAGAATATTTAAAATATAAAGATTCATATGATAAATGCTTAATAATGCTAAAGGAACGTGAATTGGAAATAAGTATAGCTGAAAGTATTTTAAATGAATATTATGAAAAACGTAATGAAATTGCACAAAATGTAAAAAAAGTAAATTGGAGCAATGATGAATATCCTTTAGGATTTAGCGATGAGGATTTTGAAAAATTAGGACGATTATATAAAACAACTGATTATGTAAATGAAAATATAATATACACATCTGTAAGCTCTACAGATGACATTGTAGATAAGGCTTATGAATTATATGAAGATGCAGTTGAAAATTTATATGCTAATTCTCACCCTAGATTAACATATTCTACTAGTCAAGATAATTTATTTTCAATTATAGATTATTCTGAAGACATTAATGATTTATCTTTATTTAATTTCATACGTGTTTCAATTAGAGATGACTATCAAGTCAAATTAAGAGTAATTGAATATTCATTAAATCCAATGATTTATGATAATAATTTAAATCTAGTATTTTCTAATATGATACAGTACAAAAGTAAAAGAAATGATTTTGCAGCATTGTTAGATAATGCAATAAGTACTGCTAAAAATCAAATTAGTTCATTAACTAAAACCACATCAAAAGTTAATGAATTTTCATTTGATTATGATTTAGTTAAATCATTATTAACTTCTAAATCTTTTGGTAATTATATGGGTTCTTATACTGCTAATAGTGTTACACCTGAAGCATTAGAAAGTGCATTGTCTAATTTAAGTTCAATATCACCAAATTCGGCATTTATTCAATATTTAAATTCAAACTTATTAGTCACTAATGATGCATATATGGATTATTTAAATTCAAACCTTGTAGTTTCTAATGTTGCAGATATTAGAAATCTTATGTTTGGAAGTGCAACAGGTACTACTCTACAAAGTAAATTTTCATCTAGTGTTATAAGTTTATTGGAAGATGCAAGTATTAAATCTGCAATGATAGAAAGCTTAAATGCTTCTAAAATTAATACAGGTACATTGAACACAAATTATGTTGAAATATCTTCAGATTCTGGAAATATGAAAATAATGGATAATACAATTCAAATCAAAGACAATAATGATGTTACTAGAGTTCAAATCGGTAAAGATGCATCGGATGATTATAATATGTATGTATTAGACGAAAATGGTAAAGTGATGTTCGATGCTACAGGACTTCAAGAAGATGGTATAAAGAATGGTATAATTCGTGATGATATGGTATCTGAAAATGCTAATATTTCAGGCAGCAAATTAAATATACAAAGTTTATACTCTTCCATGAATGATAGTGGTTATACTTTAAATGCATCAAATGTAAAATTAGATGGTGCTGAACAAAATCTGGAAGTATCATTTAATACATTGAATTCAAAAGTAACACAACAAGGTAATAGTTTGAGTTCGTATGGTACTAAATTAAGTGTGCTACAAGGTCAAATTGATAGTAAAATTTGGAAAACTGATATAGACACATTGGTGACAGAAAACGAAACAATTTATAATTTAACTAATCAATTCTCAGAATTTGAACAAGAATATAATAAGTTTACTACTACTGTTTCTGAAACATATGCAACTATTGAAGATTTAGATAATTTAGATGTGGGTGTTAGAAACTTAATATTAAATTCAAATGAACTTCAAGAAAGTTCAGATTCTACTTATGAATTTACATTTGAAACTTCAACTCCAATTAAACCAAACACTAACTATACATTTACGATACATGGATTTGCTAATAATAGTGATGTTGCAAATGGTGGATTTGGATTATATTTTGGAAATAATTTAGTTGAAGATAAAATACTATGTCGTACAGATAGTGAAACTACAGTATTTGT
>JAFZDT010000064.1 GCA_017561055.1 Erysipelotrichaceae bacterium | reverse complement strand
GTAAATGGTTCCAAGAATCCCATAACAATCATTTGTGTTGCTTGTGATTCACTTAAACCACGAGACATTAAATAGAATAATTGTTCTTCAGATACTTTTGATACAGTAGCTTCATGTTCAATTGTACTAGTAGGATTACTTGTACGATTCAACGGAACAGTATCACTTTTACTAATTTTATCTAAGATTAATGTATCACATTCAATCTTACTCTTTGCATAATGGGCATTAGGTCCATGTTGTACCCAGCCACGATAGTTAACTTCTCCACCACATCTAGCTACAGACTTAGAAATAATGGTACTTGATGTATTTGGAGCTAAATGAATCATCTTCGCACCTGTATCTTGAATTTGACCTTTGCTAGCTACTGCTACAGATACTGTCATACCCTTCGCACCTTCTTCAGCCAAAATACAAGCAGGATATTTCATAGAAATTTGAGAACCAACATTCCCATCAATCCATTCCATTAAACCATTACCCATAACCTTAGCACGTTTAGTTACTAGGTTAAGAATATTACTAGACCAGTTTTGTACTGTAGAATAACGACACTTCGCATCACGATGTACATAAATCTCTACTACTGCCGCATGTAATGAATCTTTAGAATAGGTAGGAGCTGTACAACCTTCAACATAGTGTAAATCAGCACCCTCATCGACAATAATCAATGTACGCTCAAATTGACCCATACGTTCTGTATTGATACGGAAATAACTTTGTAAAGGTTTATCTAAAGTGACTCCTTTAGGTACATAGATAAATGATCCACCAGACCATACTGCACTATTTAAAGCCGCAAACTTGTTATCTGTATAAGGTACAATCTTACCAAAATACTCTTTTACAATATCTGGGAATAAACGCACAGCACTATCTGTATCTAAGAAGATAACACCCTTATCTTCTACTTCTTGTAACATGTTAGAATATACCATTTCTGATTCATATTGTGTATGTACTCCTGCTAAGAACTTTTGTTCCGCTTCAGGAATCCCTAATTTATTAAAGGTATCACGAATCGTTTCTGGTACATCTTCCCAACTTTTTTCTTTCTTATCACTTGGACGAATATAATAGGTATAATCATCAAAGTCAATTAGATCTAAATTTGGACCCCAAGATTGAATTGGCATCTTTTCAAAGGCTTCATATGCTTTTAAACGATACTCCAACATCCATTCTGGTTCATTTTTAATCTTAGAAATCGCAATAACAGTATCACGAGTTAACCCTTTACCTGTATTGTAGATACTAACATCCTTATCACTAAACCCATATTTATATTCATCTTGTGAGTATAGAACTTCGTCCTTCTTATTCATGTTCCTTCTCACTTTCATTTAATAATTCTTCAAAGCCTTTCCAACCAATGGTTGCACACTTAATACGGTTGGCTTGTTTTCCAACATTTTGGAAAGCCACAGCTTCTTCTAATAACTCTTCATCATACGCTTGACCATCAATCATCTTATAGTATTCATCAATGATTGTACGAGCTTCTTCTTTTGTTTTACCAATCATAAGTTCCGTCATAATTGAAGTTGATGCTGTACCAATCGTACAAGCAACACCATCAAAACGAACATCTACTACTTTATTTGCATCAAATTTCGCTTCCACATGAATATCATCAATACAAGACTCACTAGCCATATGAACAGATAAATATTCATCACTATGTGTTAATTCATGATTATGTGGATATTGATAATGGTCCATAATAATCTCACGTAAGATTTGAGGATTTTTTAATAATTCAGACATGTAGACACCTACTTTCTAAAAAAAGATACCAATACAATTTTCTACTGTCGTTGTTTTTAATGCTTCAACCAAAGCATCACATTCTTCAAATGTATTATAGAAATACAAACTAGCACGCAATGTTTCACTAGTTTCTAATACATTTACCAAAATCTTGGCACAATGCGTACCAGAACGCACACAAATACCCTTTGTATTTAAATAAGATGCCGCATCTTGTGCAAACACATCTTTTACATTAAAGGTCACAATACCTGTATCTGCATTCGCATTATACAAAATAATATGATCAAGTTCTTGCATTTTACTTACTAAGTAATCACGCAATTCTTTTTCACGCTTTTCGATATAATCAAAACCAACCTTTTGTAAATACTTCACAGCTTCATGTAGTCCTAATACCGCTTCAATCGCTGGAGTACCCGCTTCAAATTTAAATGGAGGTTTCTTTAATAAAATATTTCCACAAATGTCAAAACGCGCATTACTTCCTCCACCTAACATAAATGGATCGGTAATTTCTAATAACTCATATTTACCATATAATACGCCAACACCTGTAGGACCACACATCTTATGCCCACTGAATGCTAAGAAATCAATATCTTCCTCTTTAACATTCACAGCCACATGAGGAACTGCTTGTGCTCCATCTACTACTACAACTGCACCAACTTCATGTGCCAATTTACAAATCTCTTTAACTGGCGCAATATAACCTAAAACATTAGTAACAGAAGCAAAAGTAACTACTTTAACTTTATCTGTTAATACTTTCTTAAAGTTTTCAACAGTTAATCTTCCTTCTTCATCTAAAGGAACATATTCAATCACTGCACCTGTTTCTTCAGCTACCTTAAACCAAGGCAAAATATTCGATGCATGTTCAGCTTCAGTTGATAAAATAACATCTCCTTCTTTAAGATATTTTCTACCATACCCATACGCTACTAAGTTCAATGAACCACTAGCACCAGAAGTAAAAATAACTTCTCTACTTTCACAATGAATTAAATCCGCAATTGCTTGTCTTCCTGCTTCGTAAGCATCAGAAACCATAGCACTTAACTCATAATCACCACGATGGGCATTACAAGTTTCTTCTGTGTAATACTTTACTACTGCATCAATAACGCTTTGAGGTTTAAAAGTCGTTGCGGCATTATCTAGATATACCAATGGATATCCATTCATCATTTTCCCATTCAACATTGGAAAATCTTTACGAATTTGATTTACATCTTGCATAATTGCACCTTCTTTTCAATCTCTTCACGAATTTCTTCACGAACCGTTTCATCATCAATAATTGTCGCAATCGGTAATAAATATCCAATCGTTAACAATTGAATGGCTTGGGTACGATTCATACCACGTGATTGCATATAATACAATTGGTTTTCATCTGGTTGACCTAAACTACATGCATGAGATGCTTCTACATCATTTTCATCAATCAATAAGATTGGTAACACTTTAACATTTTGTTTTTCATCCAATGTTAAAATACGTGTTGTTTGATGCGCTTTACTTTGATAACATCCACGCTTAATTTGTCCTGTAGCCACAACATCCCAATGCGCACCCTTCATTACGATACCATAGTTTTCCATATTACTTTGAGTATATGGAGCTAAATGTTGAATCGCTACATCATAAGAAACCTTATCACCACAAACAGTAGCTGTATGAACATTACCAACAGCCCCTGTTTCTTCTAAATATACTTTTGTTGTATGTTGAATTGGATTTAACATCAATTCACAATACGCCACAGTTAAAGACGCATCTTTTTTTACATGATAGACTTCATTGGTTTTGACGGTTTCACTAGAATGATTTAAAAACAAAATCGTTGCTTTTACATCTTGTGTAACAGTTACTTCCCATTGAAGATCTAAAGAACCATCATAATCAATAATTACATTCGCATTTTTAGTGAATGTCATTTGATAGGTATCACTACTTGTAATAGCAATACGCTCAAATCCTTCCTTAATTATATATTCCATCATGCTTACCCTCTTTTAGCCGCAGCACAAGAACCTAATGAAATACGCTTATAAGTATCTTCCTTGCTATTTAAATCAATATCATATTCTTTAGAAATCCATTCATAACCTTCTGTATCAATTTTCGCAGCCAAAGACGCATCCCCACTAACTAAAATACGACCATCCACTAATACATGTGCATGTGTTGGTTGTAATAATGTGTAGAAACGTTCATAGTGAGAAACAACAATTAATCCTAATCCTGTTTCTTCTTTTTGCTTTGTAATACTATTTGCGACTACTTTTAATGCATCAACATCAAGTCCACTATCAATTTCATCTAACATCGCAATTGATGGTTTTAATAACTTCATTTGTACAATTTCATTACGTTTCTTTTCTCCACCAGAGAATCCATCATTTAAGAAACGATGTGCCAAATCTGGTTTCATTTCTAATTCTTTAATTGCACCTTCCATTTGTTTAATGAATTGGAACAATTTAATAGGCTTTTCTAAACGAGCATTCATCGCTGCTTTTAAGAAATCAGAATTGGTTACACCAGGAATTTCTTGTGGATATTGCATACCTAAAAATAATCCTGCTTTAGAACGTTCATCAACGCTCATACTTAACACATCTTGTCCATCAAGAGTAATACTACCTTGAGTGACTGTATATCTCGGATGTCCCATAATTGCTTGTAATAATGTAGACTTTCCGTTACCATTAGGCCCCATTAATGCATGTACTTCATGATCATGAATTTCTAAATCAATCCCTTTTAAGATTTCTTTACCATCCACTGATACATGTAAATCTTTAATTTCTAACGTTGCCATATCTATCTCACCTTTCATACATAATTTCGCACGTTCCATTATAGCACAAAATATAAAATAATGGAAAATAATACACTATATACTATAGTATTTCCCAATTTTTTCATTCACAACATCTTCACATAACTTTCAAATAGAAAGAATTGCAAATACTAGTAAAAAAGTCTATAATAAATAAGATTTTATAAGGAGGAAATATGAAAGAAATTATCAAGAAAAATTGGTTCGTTGCTGTTGTTGCAGTACTATTTGTTTGCATGGCAATTTTCTTTGCATACGACCAAAATAAGGATAACCTACCTGGTAAAAAGGTTAATGGAAAAGATGTTGTTTTCTCAATTGGTGGACAAGACTTTACAGCTGATGATTTATATGAAGAATATTATCCATCTGGTAGTGCAGATGCTGTGTATATGTTATCTCAACGTTTATTATTAGATCAAATCGTTAAGACAACAGATGCATTAGAAGAAGAAGCTGCAGTTATGGCTGAACAATACTATAACTACTTCTCTCAATACTATGGCGCATCTACTGATGCATTCATCGAATTAAATATGAAAGCTATTGGTTTAGAATCATTAAATGACTACTGTTTATACAATTTAAAATTACAACAAATGTACACAGATTACATTAATAAAAATTTAGATACATTGTATGAACCATTTGCGAAAGAATACAAACCTCGTTATGTATCTCATGCATTAGTTATGATGGATGATCCAAAAAATCCAACTGCTGAAGAAAAAGATGCATTTGCTGAAGCTAAAAAAGCTTGGGAAAGTGGAGAATATACATTTGCTGAATTTGCTAAAAAATTCTCTGATGATACAACAAGTGCTGTTCAAGAAGGTTCTATTGGTTATGTAGATAAAGATTCTTCTTTAGTTAAACCTTTCTTAGATGCTTGCTTATTATTAGAAGAAGGACAAGTAAGTGAATGGATTGAATCAGAATATGGTTACCACTTAATTACAGTTACTTCAATGGAACAAGCTAAGATTGTTGAAGAACCTGAATTCTTAGAACACATTTTAACTTTCAATGCTAACTTAGAAAATGAAGTATTCTGGGCTGAATTAGAAGCTAAAAATGTTAAATTCAATGATACAGTTGTTGAACAAAAAATTAAAGAAGGCTTAGGACTAATTAAGGAGGGAGAATAACATGAAAAAATTATTAGTATTATGTTTATGTTTAGTATTCTTCGTTGGATGTTCTAATGCTAGTGCTAAAGTTAGCAATGGAAGTGAAACAATCGTTTCTGTTGGTGGCAAAAAAGTTGTTAAAGAACAATTATATGAAGTGTTAAAACACCAAGATTCTGGTGAAACTGTTTTACGTTTAATTAACAATTTCATCGTTAGCCAAGAAGTTGAATTAACAAGTGAAATCGAAGCTGAAGCAAAAGCTGAATTAGCTAAATCCGAAACAGATATGGGTGAAGATTTCCAAATGATGTTAGATTACTATGGATATGAAAGCAAAGATGCTTATTATGAAAAAGAAGTATTACCTGCTATTATGTTAGAACATTTAGCAGATGCTTACATTGAAGAAAACTGGGATGCTGTAGTTGAATATTACTATCCTACGCAAGCTCGTGTTCTTGAGACAGACGCTGCTGATAAAGCTACTGCTGCTATTGAAATGATCAAAAATGGTGCTACATTCGATGCTGCTGTTAAGAAATATGCTTCTAACACAAAAGACATTTTCGATGGTGCTGAACATGTTCTTTCTAGAGAAGATAGTTCAACATTACCTACTACAGTAACTGAATTCTTACGTGGTTCTACTGGTCCTACATTAAGTGGTGTTATGACTAACGATTCACAAAGCAAATTCTATGTAGTACAAATTACAGGTAAAAATCCAAATCAATATAGTGAACAAGCAATTGAAGTTATTAAAGAATCTACTTCTTTAGAAGCTGATATGATGGCTTACTACTGCAAGAAATACGATTTACGTATTTACGATATTGATTTATACGAAGTATTTGAAGAAAATTATCCAACCTACTTACAAAATTAATTTCATTAGACTACCTTATGGTAGTCTTTTTTTATTGCATTAGTGGTTCATTTTGTCTATAGTTATTACAAGGAGATTTGCTTATGAAAAATAAAATGATTGAAGCTTTTAAAAAAGCACAAGGTGGATTATTTACAGAAGTAGAAAAAGCAGATGTAGGTAATTCTTATCAAGAAATGGAAAAACAAGGTGTAGCTTTAATGGGATGGGCTGACCCTTTCATGCCAGACTTCTCATTACCAAAGCACGTTAAACAAGCGTTATTAGATGAAATCAATGGACCAAGTGTTGCTCACTATACAGCACCAATTGGCTCATACGATTTAAAAGTAGCCCTTACAAAACGTTTAAAAGAAAAGAACAACCTAGATGTAGATCCTAATAGAAATATCATCATAACTCCAGGGTCAGACTCAGGGTTATTCTTCTCCATCCTACCATTTATCAATGATGGTGATGAAGTTATCATTCCAGTTCCAAGTTATCCAAACAACCAGACTGGAATT
>JAFZDT010000063.1 GCA_017561055.1 Erysipelotrichaceae bacterium | reverse complement strand
TGGTACTGCAGATGAATCAAATAGCACAGGTTGGATGATTGGATTATTATCAAGTTTAATCGCTGGATTAGGTTTCTTCGTTGTAAGAAGAAGATATAATCGCGGATAAAAATATCTATTATAGGCGGTAGGTTATTAAACTTACCGTCTTTTTAATATTTAACCTTGTGCTTAAATTCACAAATGGTGTAATACTGGTTAAAATTCCATAAAATAATAGGAGGGGTATAATGAAAAAACAATATGATGTAATTGTTGTTGGTGCTAGTAATGGTGGTTTGTCTGCGGCTGCAAATACTGCTAAAGCAAATGATTCTATTTTGCGTTCTTTAGAAAAGAATGGTATTAAATCTTTAGCACATTGTAGAAGTGGTGAATGTGGTTGGTGTCATTCTCACTTAATTAGTTGTGAAGTATACACATCAAAGTCTGTAGATGGAAGAAGAGAAGCAGACTTGATTTATGGATATATCCATCCTTGTTGTACATTCCCATTGAGTGATTTAGTAATTGAAGTTTCTCCTGTGAAATAAAAAATAAAGAGATATTCTTATTGAATATCTCTTTTTCTTTGTGTGAATGTTGCGACTTCTGTAAAGCCGATTTCTTGTAACATTTCAATGGCTTTATCAACATGCATACCTACAAATTCTGTATCATGAGAATCAGTACCGATAGTAATGATACGGCCTCCTAAATCATAATAACGTTTTAATTGGTCATATCCTGGTAAGCTTTGTCCAAATCTACGAATACCTGATAAATTGATTTCAATACCTTTTCCTTTTGAAATTAATGTTTTAAAGATTTCGTCGATGATATCTTGATGTTTTGCATAATCGATATCTCTATTTTCATATGGACCATAACGTCTAGCATAGTCTAGATGTCCTAATACATCGAAATTATCAATATTTTTAACACAGTTTAATATGACATTAAAGTAATTTGCGTGTGCTTCATCTTTGGTCATTGTTCCATAGAAACTGTCTTGTGTAATGTCTTGTAGATTGATAGTGTGAATTGAGCCGATTACAAAATCGTAAGGCGCATTGAGTGCTGTAGTATTTGATTCTTCAAATCCATCCATATCGATACCAATTTCAATACCAATTTTTACTTTGATTTGATCTTTGTATTTTTCTTTTAATGGTAATAATTCTTCAAAGTATGGTTCATATTTAAGTCTCCATCCATCTAAACAGTCATGATGATCAGTAAAGCAAATTTCTTCTAGTCCTTCTTCGATGGCTTTTAGAATGTGTTCTTCTGGTTTAGCTTTACTGTCTGCTGAATAATAGGTATGTAAATGATAGTCGATTCTTCTCATGGGAAACCTCCATATTGTTATTACAAAGGTATTATACTTGATATGTATATTTTTTTCATCTGAAATATTATTTTTGTGGTATCATGTATAACAAGTATGAAAGAAGGTTTTGATGATGAGTGATAAGAAGTCTTTACAGATGGATATGGTTCATGGTCCATTACTTAAAAATATAATTGAATTTGCGGTACCTATGATGTTGGCGTCTATGCTTCAAATGATGTTTAGTGCAGCGGATACTATTATTGTAGGAAAATTTGCGGGAGAATTAGCTTTAGCTGCTGTAGGTGCTACAGGTTCTTTGTGTTTTTTGTTGGTTTCGTTGTTTAATGGTTTGAGTGGTGGTAGTAATGTTGTGATTGCGACTTTGCTTGGTAAACAGGATGAAGAAGGTGTGCAAAAGGCAGTTCATACGTCTATTACAATGGCTACTGTTGGTGGTGTTTTAATGGCGTTTGTTGGTTTCTTTTTGGCGAAACCGATGTTGCATATGATGGCAACTCCTGGTGATATTATTGATTTAAGTACATTGTATATGCGTTTATATTTTGTTGGATGCATATTTATGTTTGTGTATAATTTTGGAAGTTCAATTTTACGTTCTAAAGGTGATACGAAGCGTCCTATGTACTATTTAGCGATTAGTGGTGCTTTGAATGTTGCATTAAATGTTTTCTTTGTCGTTGTTTTGAAGATTAGTGTAGCAGGTGTTGCGATTGCGACGGTTATTTCACAAGCAGTAGCTGCTTGTTTAACTTGTGCTCGTTTGATGAAGGATCAAGATGTAACGCATCTTGATTTGAAGAAATTGGGTATTGATACACATATTGCATGGGAAATTATTCGTATTGGTGTTCCTGCTGGCATTCAAGGGATGGTGTTCTCTTTGAGTAATGTAGTCATTCAATCAAGTATTAATTCCTTTAATTCTAGTACAATTGTGGCTGGTAATAGTGCTGGTAATAGTGTTGAGGGATTTGTTTATATTGGGATGATGGCTTTCTCTCAAGCGGCAATTACCTTTACTGGACAAAATGTAGGTGCTAAAAACTTTGGTCGTGTAAAAAGTATTATGTACATTACGATGTTGTTAAGTTGTATTGGAAGTTTAACGTTAGGTTTTGGTGTGTGGTATTTTGGTGATTTCTTCTTGGGATTGTATACAAATGAACCATTAGTAATTGAAGTAGGAATGATTCGATTGACTTGGGTAGCATTACCATTAATTTTGAATGGTATTTTGGATATCTTTATTTGTTCAATGCGTGGTATGGGACATTCAACATTCCCAACTATTGTTATGATTGTAGGTATTTGTGGAATTCGTTTCTTATGGTTGGGAACATATTTCTTAACACATCGCACATTGGAAGCAATTTATATGTGTTTCCCTGTGAGTTGGACAATCACAAGTATTATCTTAGGAATCTTATGGGTATATTGTTATAAGAAATTAATGAAGGAAGCGACTGTGTAGTATGGATGTTAGAATAAAAGATTTACAAAACTATTTGTATGAACAATATGGTACTAGAGGTCATGAAACGGGAATGTTTATGAAGCTAGTTGAAGAAATGGGTGAAGTTGCGGAAATTTTGAATAAGCGTGCTGGTAGAAAAGCGGTAGATGGTGATGATTTGCAAGAACAGTTGGCAAATGAGCTTGTGGATGTGATTCATTATGCGGTGGCTATTGCGGCAATTAATCATATTGATTTGAATCAGTTTATTCTAGAAAAGGATAAGAAGGCTGCTTTGAAGTATCACCATGAAAGAAATTTGGAAGAATTTATAAAAGAGACTATTGATTAGTCTCTTTTGATTTCTATAAGTTCTTTTGTGCATTTATTAAGTATTTCGGTTTCTCCCTGTTCATTAATAATAACTACATCTTCAATGCGGATACCGATTTCATTTGGAATATAAATACCTGGTTCCACGGTAAATGCCATGCCACAATCTAAATGCATTTTATAATCTCCATGAATATATGGGGCTTCATGTCCTGCATAGCCAATTCCGTGTCCTAAACGATGATTAAATTCATTGCCATAACCAGCATCTTCAATCACTTTTCGTGCGGCTAAATCAACATCTGGAATCCATGCGCCTTTTTTAGCAGCGGCTTCCCCAGCTAAATTAGCTTGTAAAACTAGGTTGTAGATTTCTTTTTCTCGTTCTGTAGCTTCTCCTACAATAACCGTACGTGTAATATCACTATACATGCCTTTGTATGTACAACCAAAATCCATTTCAACAACTGCATGTTCACCAATCACACCACTAGTACCAAAGTAATGTGGATTTGCGGCATTGGCATCAACAGCAACAATACCACCATGACAATCTTCTCCACCATATAATGCACACAAGCGAATGATTTCATTGTTCACATCACCCTCAGTCATACCCGGTTGAATAAAATGAATTAAATCTTCAAACACTTTATCCACAATTGCGCTAGATTTACGTAAATTATCTAACTCTTCACTTGTTTTGATAATACGTGTTAATTCCAAATAATCTTTACCATTAGTTGGTGTAAATTCCATTGCGTCCATTAATTTAACTAAATTAAAGGCACGAACAGCTCCATTTACTGCAATACGTTTGCCTAATAAATTATATCGTTCAAATGCTTTTCTAACTACTTCAACAAATCCATCACTATCTTTCCATGCATAGACTGGATGATTTTCCATAAAGCCTTGTGCTTCTAATTCGGTTAATTGATTACAAATATAGAAAACATCTTTGTTAGCAGTAATAACGAATGCTTGAAATCGTTCACACAAATAAGGTTTGTGATTGACTAAAAACATAAGATCATGACTAGGTGCTACTAAAAGTGCTGCTACATCATCTTGTTGTAATTGTTTTGCGATTTTTTCTATTAAACTATGATTTAACATATATATCACCTCGTATATTCATATTAGCACAAAAATGATAGTTGTGGTTTTGTTAACTGTGTGATTTAGAATTTATGAAAAACATAGAATGAAACTTTATTGTTGTCATATATTGTAATGGTGATTCTATGAAATATAAGAAAGTGATAGTAATAATTCTATTAGCGTGTATTGGTACTGTTTACAAAATACATTCCAAAGAACAAAATGTGTATGAAAAATATGTAGTTGTTATTGATCCTGGTCATGGAGGATGGGATCAAGGAGCTTCAAGAGAACAGATATATGAAGAAGATTTAAATTTCCAAGTTGCACTATATCTAAAACAATTTCTTGAATCACAGGATGTGACTGTAATTATGACAAGAACTTCAGATGTCGATCTAGCAAGTCCTACTAGTGACAATCGTAAAAGAGAAGATTTGAAAAGAAGAGTAGAATTGATGAATACAGGGAATCTTTTTGTGAGTATTCATATGAACATTGCAGAAAGTAGTGTGCACGGTTCACAAGTTTTTTCTAGTGAGAAAGAAGAATCGATATTGTTAGCGGATACCATTCAAGCAAAACTAAAAAAATTAAATAATTCTAAATTTATTTCTAAAATTGGGGACTATTATATTTTAAATGAATCTGATACTATAGGAGTAATCGTGGAATGTGGTTTTTTATCGAATGTTGATGAAAGAAAACAGCTTCAACAACCTCAGTATCAAGAGAAGTTGGCATATGCTATTTGTACCGGAATCTTGGAATATAAGAGTAAGAAATAAAAAAAATAAAAAAAATTAAATTTTTTTAAAAAAGTTGTTGACAGTACGATTTCACGGTGGTATAGTATATAAGCATTCGGTGATGCGGGCCTGTAGCTCAGGTGGTTAGAGCGCACCCCTGATAAGGGTGAGGTCGATGGTTCAAGTCCATTCAGGCCCACCAATTCACCGTTAATATACATGGGGCGTTAGCTCAGCTGGGAGAGCACCTGCCTTGCACGCAGGGGGTCATCGGTTCGATCCCGATACGCTCCACCATATAGATAAGTAAAGCCTTGAAAAAGGCTTTTTTTTATGTCTAAATGGGTCTATAATGAAATACGGTGATGTAAAATGAAGGCCGGAGAAATTCGTAGAGAAGAAATTGAAAAATATATATTCGTAAATGAAGAGGCACAAGTTAATGAATTAGCGAAAATGTTTGATGTTACTCCTGAGACAATTCGTACGGATTTAGCATTATTAGAACAAAAAGGTGTCTTACATAGAACACATGGTGGCGCTGTTATTCGTATGTACAATAACGAAACCCCAATGGAAATTCGTAAAAAAGAACGTACGGAACAAAAACGTAAAATATCATATGAAGCTATTAATTATGTAAAAGATGATGATTTCGTGTTTATTGATTCTAGTAGTACAGCTTTCACGTTGGGAAGATTGTTGCGCTTACGCAAAAACTTAACGATTATTACTAATAGCTATGATTTGTTATTAATTATTGCTAGTACAGATCACAAAGTCATTTTCTTAGGTGGTGTGTATTCTCGTTTAGGAAAACGTACAGAAGGAAGTTATGCTATTGATATGATTGATTCTTTATCATATGATGTGGCTTTCATTGGTATGGATGGTTGTGCGGGAATTGATGGGCCAGCAACTATTATTGAAGATGCTAGAAACATCAATAGACATGTAATGAGACGTTCTAAACGCAATGTATTAATTTCTGACAATACCAAATTTACTAAAGACGCAAAATATCAATATGCAAAATTTGAAGAATTTGATGTTTTAATTACCGACTATGTTCCAAAAGGAATTGAAATAAAAGGTGTAAAAATTATCGAAACGGAGAAGTAAAGCTGCTCCGTTTTTTTATGCCTAATGTGACAATAAAATGACCACATGTGACAATGTAAATTGTATAAATTTTTCCTTACTATTATAGTGTTTACCAAGAAAGGAAGGTGTAAAACCATGAAAGAAAAACAAAAAAGAAAGGAAGGAAAAATCATGAAAAAACTATGCACATCTTTATTAGCAATCCTTACATTATGCATAATGGCAAATGCTCCTGTATATGCTAATAATGAAGAAACAACACCAGAAACATTAGAAATTGCAATTCCTGCAGATCAATGGGCAGGCACAAGTGAAACATTCGAATTAGACAATGGTGATCTTGTAGAAATCACGATTTCCAATGTAGAAGATGTACCACAACCTAGAAGTACAGAGGAATTGGGACATGGCACATGGACACGTTCAATTAGTTATAAATATACCAATACATCAAATAATAAAACGATGCGTTTTGGCTGGACTTTTAAAGTCACATGTCCACTAGAAGCAAACCAATACCCATATTTCCCAAGAGAGCCTTATAATATTGTGATTGAGAATTGTGCAGTGGTTAATGGTCCGGTGATTAATCCTTATACAGCGACAACAAGTAGACCGGCTAGAATTTTTGGTACAGCAGTAAGTTCTGATATTGTAGATTTCGCAAGATTTGTAGAATTACAAGTAACTTGTGATTACCATAATATGTTAGTATTAACAGTAGTAGTAAGTTAGTAAAAAGGGATGATAATCTGTGAAATTGATAATGGTATGTCTTATAATGTTTTGTCTATTTTCTTATAGTGCAAATGATAAACCACAAGAAAGTGTACAGGAAACTTGGATTTGTAAAAAAGAAATGTCTATAAAAGACCAAGATGGCAAGATGTATGCTGGTAATTATATTGCTGGTTATGTAGTTATGGATGGTAAACTAAATCGGATTGTCCATGTTAGAGAATATATGCGTAACTCTTTTTCCTCGCAAAAAGAATATGAAAATTATATGAATTTGTTACAAGATTCATATTTATTAGAACTTGATGAAGATTCAAATGTTACTGCCATTATGCCATATTATGAACTAGACAGGATTGTTTATCCGTATTACATATTAGATTACACAGATTTAGGAAAATATACAGAAACAGAAGTGCCTACACAGGTGCGTACAGAGGATGGTAAGAGCATTGATTTTGAGTTGTATTGGGAGTATATACAACAAAATGGTGTGTTGGATGGCTTTGTTTGTACGTTGGAGAAATAGATGAAATAAAGAAGAGTGTAGGCTCTTCTTTTCTCATGGTATGATTGGCTTGGAGGTATGGTTATGAGGATTGTAATTTATGAAGATAATGAAGATGATGTAAAGCTTTTGAAGTATTATTTGCGGGAGTTTTTTCATGAGAGGAAGATAAAGTACGAGGTGAAAGTATATACGCATTCTTATCGTATGTATGATGAGGTGGATCGTGCGGATGTTGTGTTTTTGGATATTGAAGGTTTGAATGAGAATGGGGTTAAGGTTGCGGAGATGATGCGTCGTTTGAATAAGGAGTTGTTGATATGTTTTGTGACGCGTTTTTCT
Source organism: Erysipelotrichaceae bacterium (assembly GCA_017561055.1). Classification (GTDB taxonomy): domain Bacteria; phylum Bacillota_I; class Bacilli_A; order Erysipelotrichales; family Erysipelotrichaceae; genus RGIG4607. The sequence goes on along the minus strand of JAFZDT010000063.1, from coordinate 42,546 downwards.
AAGTATGCTTTGGATGGATATCGTGCAAGTGCGAATCGGTATTTTTTGAAACCTTTGAAAAGGGATGTATTTATGAAGGAGTTTGCGTCCTTGATGAAGGATTATTTAGAGATTTATGAGGGTTTTGTGGATACGGATATGTATCCTAAGAAGATCTATTATAAAGATATTATGTATGTGCAGTATTATAATCGTAAAATTTGGTTGTATATGAGTGATGGAAGGGTGTTGAGTCGTTTTGATTCTTTGAAGCATTGGAAGGAATTGTTGCAAGATCATTTGTTTGTACAAACGTATAAATCGTATTTGGTGAATATGAAATATGTTTCGGACTATGATGATTGGAATGTGCATTTGCATAAAGGTGTGGATATACCATTGTCACGTAATTTCCGTAAAGAAATAGATGGTGTGTATTTTGAATTGTTGCGGAGGATTTTATGATTAATATTTTGTTGTGTAACTTATTGATGGTTATCTGTTTGTGGTGGTTCGCTCATGGGCTGATGTCAAGAAAATATCATCATTATGTTCATGAAATTCTTGTATTTGTAATGTTATGTGTTAGTAGTTATTGTGGTTTTGTGTGGTTGAGAGTGTTGCTTGTTATTGTGGTATGTACTTGGTATGTGTGTAGTAAGTATATAGCAGATAAGCAGTTTCAAATGTTGGTATTGTGTGTGTATTTTGGTTGTATAAGTTTGTGTGAATGGCTTTGTGCAAGTGTGTTTTATCAGTTGGAAGGTTTACGTATGTATGATTATGGGACGGGGTTATATACGTTGCTTTTGTGTGTTACATTTTTGATGTTGTTTATCTTGTTGTATATGGCGTATCAAATGCTTTATGTGTATAAGAAGAAGTGTTGGATGAAGCATATGTGGATGGTGTGTGTATTGCCTGTGTGTAGTCTTGTGTTGTTTTTGAATATGAAAGATTTGTTTTTGATGTTTGTATTTGATGAGTTGGTGATTGTTGCGTTGGCTGGTATCTTTTTTGCGAATCTTATTGTTTTGTTTTTGTATCGACAAATGGTGGAGTTATATATGTTGAAACAGGAGTATGCTTTCTTGGATGACAAATATCATTCTTTGCATGATTTGTATGCATCGAATTGTAGTTTTTTACATGAAGTTACGCGTAAGATATTTAAATTAAAAAATGATGATAGTGAATTGCATGCGGGTTTGGATGAATTGTGTTGTGTTTTGTTTCAACAGTTTTATAATACACAAACGGATTGTATACCGTTGCGTAGTGTGTTGGTGAAATATCAAAAGAAATTAGGGGAATGGCAGATTGAGGTGCATAGTGATATGCAAATTTGGCATTCTTCTTTTTGTGAGTAACTATTTACTAAGTTGGTTGAGTATGGAATTGCGGCTTGTACAAGTGTTAATGGTATGCGAAGTATGATGTTTTCTAGTTATCATTTATATAATGTTGATGTTTTGAAATGTGTGTTTTCTTGTAATGATGAATATGATGTAGATGTTCCTTTTGAAAATGTGTATAGTCGACGCTTTGTAGATGGGTTTTGTGAGCTAACATTTGTTTTATAGGAGTTATGTATGAAGAAATCATTATTTGTGATGTTGATGGTGTTGGGGTTTGCTTTGCAAGAGCCGGTGTATGAGCGGATGGATGAATATATTCGTTGTAGAGATGTGGATGTGAAATATGAAGATAAATATGTAGAGAGGGTGTATTTTGTTAGGGAAGGTTTGTTGGTGAAGTTGATTGAGTATGAATATCTTCCTTTTTCGTATTATGAAAGTATTGGTGTGGATGTTGAACAAGTTTTTTATGATTTGATGGATGATTATGTATTTCGTGGATATATGGGCGAAGGGTATTCTTCGTTGGCTCCTTATTATGCGACGAATGGAATTATCAATCCGTATAGGGTGGTGGATTTTACGAAGATATCGCTGTCTGATGTTGAAAATGATGTGAAAACAACGGATAGAAGACAAATTGTCTTTGATTTGTATTATAAAAAGTATGAAAAATCTGTAAGTTGTTCTTTGTAGTTATCTTTACTTAATTATAAATCGAGTTATAATAAAATTGCGTATTTATGAGGTATTTTATATGAAAATAATTATTGTAGGACAAGGAAAAGTTGGTAGAAGTATTGCGATTGCTTTAGCAAAAGAAAAGCATGACATTATTGTCGTTGAACAAAATGCGAAGGTGTTGTCTAAAATGCGTGACACATTGGATGTTATGACATTATTAGGTAACGGAACTAGTGCGGATACATTGGTTGAAGCTGGTGTTGAGAGTGCGGATTTGTGTATTGCGGTTACTAGTAGTGATGAAGCGAACTTATTGTGTTGTTTAATTGCTAAGAAACTTGGTGCTACTAATACGATTGCGCGTGTAAGAAACCCTCAATATGCAAAAGATTTGTATTTGTATCGTAACGAGTTGGGGTTGAGTATGCATATCAATCCTGAGCTTGAAGCTGCTCGTGAAATATCTAAAATTTTGCGTTTCCCATCTGCGATTCATATGGAAAGTTTTTGTGCTGGAAAAGTAGATATTGTGGAAGGAAAAGTAGAAGAAAAAAGTCCGTTGGTTGGATGTGCGTTGAAAGATTTAAGAAAACGATTCCGTTCAAATATCTTAGTTTGTGCGGTAGATCGTAATGGTGAAGTTACAATTCCTGCAGGGGATTTTGTTTTGCAAGCAAATGATCGTATTCATATCATTGGTAAGTTAGCGGATGTAGAACATTTTATTGAAAATGTTGGAACATTGCCTCGTCCTGTTCAAAAAGTCATGATTGTTGGTGGTGGGAAGATTTCTTACTATTTAGGTATGGATTTAAGTAAAACGAAGATGCAAGTTAAGATTATTGAAATGAATGAAGAACGTTGTAAAGAGCTTGCGTTGGCCTTACCAAAAGTGATGGTGCTTGAGGGTGATGGTACGGATTCTGATATTTTAGATGAAGAAGGATTTAAGGAAATGGATGCGTTTGTGGCGTTGACGGGTATTGATGAAGAAAATATCATTTTGGCCTTAAATGCATTACAAGCTAAAGTTAAAAAAGTAATTACTAAGGTGCATCATATTCGTGAGAATTCAACGTTGTATACTTTGGGTATTGATACGTATATTTCTCCGAAGGATGTTACGGCGAATAAGATTGTGTCTTATGTACGTGCTATGCAAAATAGTTTTGGTTCTAATGTTGAGGCAATGAGTAAAATTGTCTCTGGTAAGGTTGAAGCGTTGGAATTTGTAGTTAAGCGTAATATGCCGTTTATTAATATTCCGTTGATGAATTTAAAGTTTAAGAAGAATTTATTGGTTGGTTGTATTGTTCGTAATGGTGAGATTATTTATCCTAAGGGGAATGATGTTATCTTAACGGATGACCATATCATTGTGGTTACTACACAAGAAGGATTACAAGATGTTTCAGACATCTTTGCGAAGTAGGTAGCGTATGAGTAGGAATCAGATATTAAAAGTCTTATCATCGGTATTGATGGTGACTGCTGTTACGTTGGTATTTCCATTGATTATTGGATTGATATATGCTGAGGCGGAAGCTAAGGTGTTTTTGGCTATTGTTGTGTCTTTGATGATTATATCTTATGTGTTTTCGTTGTTTAAGGATACGGATGCGAAGCATTCAACGAAATCAGGTTTTTTAGTTGTAGGTTTAAGTTGGTTGTTGATTACAATTATTGGAGCGTTACCATTTTATTTTAGTGGTGCGATTCCTAATTTCTTTGATTGTATTTTTGAATCAGCATCTGGTTTTACAACTACGGGTGCTTCAATTTTAAATGAAATTGATTCTTTGCCTAAGTCTATTTTGTTTTGGCGTGCAGAAACGCATTTTATTGGTGGATTGGGTATTCTGGTATTTATGGTGGCTTTGATTCCATTGGCGGATCAAAGAAATATTTATATGTTAAAAGCGGAAATGCCAGGGCCTTCTGTTGGTAAATTAAAACCTAAGTTGCGTGATAACATGAAGATTTCGGTAATTACGTATGTGGTATTATCTATCATTATGTTAATTTGTTTATTGTGTTGTCGTTTGCCTTTATTTGATGCGATTACAACGACAATGGCTACTGCGGGTACTGGTGGCTTTATGATTTATAATGAGAGTGTTGCTTATTATCATAGTGTTGGTGTGGATGTTGTTTGTACAATCTTTATGATTTTGTTTGGTGTAAACTTTAATTTCTATTTCTTTTTATACTTAAAACAATGGAAACAAATAATTTCTGAAGAAATTCGTTGGTATTTTGTGGTTATTATTGGGGCAATTGCTTTACTTATGTGGAATAGTTGGCACATGTTTAATGGTTTTTGGGATGCGTTACATGTGACTTCATTTACAGTTGCGTCTACAATTTCTACAACTGGTTTTGTAATTACCAATTATGAGTTGTGGCCGGCTTTTAGTCGTAATATTATCTTATTATTGATGTTCTGTGGTGCTTGTGGTGGTTCTACAGGTGGTGGAATTAAGGTTTCTAGATTGATATTGATGTTTAAACAAATGACTCGTGATATTTCTAGAATGTTGAATCCAAGAAGTGTGCATGTGGTAACGATGGATGGTAAAGCGGTTGAAGAAGATGTAACACGTGATGTGTATAGTTTTATGATGGTATATGTAGTATTACTTGTTGTGGGTACGTTGCTTGTGTCTTTGGATGGTGTATCGTTTGAAACATCATTGACTGCAGTAATTACTTGTATCAATAATGTTGGTCCTGGTTTTGGTATGGTGGGTCCAATATGTAATTTCTCTGGATTTTCGAATTTTGCGAAAACGGTATTGTCTTTAATTATGTTATTAGGAAGGTTGGAAATTTTCCCAATGTTGTTGTTATTTTCACCAGCATTATATAAGTTTGGTAAGTAGAGGGGTAACTTATGAAGATTACGAAAAAAGATATAAAGACATTTTTTATGATAGTTGTTTCGGCATTTGTGTATGCTCTTGCGATGAAGGCTTTTGTTGAAGCTGGAAACTTGTATCCAGGAGGTTTTTCTGGGTTGTCTCGTTTGTTATCACAAGTGTTATATCAATTTACGGGAATATCTATTAGTTTCAGTATTATCTATTTTATTTTAAATGCTTTGCCTACTTTCTTGGTTTTTAATTATGTGGGTCGTCGTTTTACTATTTTTTCAATTATTCAATTTGTGTTGGTTAGTTTCTTTGTGGAAGTATTACCAAGTTTCCCTTTAACTGAAGATATGTTATTGATTGCGGTGTTTGGTGGTATTTTGGGCGGTGCTGGTATTTCTATTGCATTGCGTCAAAATGCTAGTAGTGGTGGAACGGATTTCTTGGCTATCTATTTTGGTAATAAATTTAATATTTCTACTTGGAATTATGTAATGGCTTGTAATATGTGTATCTTGTTGATTGCTGGATATTTATATGGTTGGAATACGGCTTTATATTCTATTGTTTATCAATTCTGTTCTACGCAAGTGGTGAATACGTTCCATAATCGTTATAAATTGGTTACTTTGATGATTGTTACGGAAGATGCGGATATGGTTAGTGAAGCGATTTTTAAAACAGTGCGTCATGGTATTACGGTTTTAGAGGGTAAGGGTGCTTATTCTAAATTAGATAAGAAATTGTTGTATATGACAATTAATGCGTATCAATTACAAGAAGTTGTTAAGGCGATTCGTCAAGTGGATCCTAAAGTATTTATTAATATCTCAAAAACAGAAAGGATTGTTGGTAACTATTACCAAAAACCGTTGGATTAGTGTATGAAATATGTAAGACAAAAAGAGTGGCTATTATTGTTGTGTGATAAGAAGTATCACTTATATCGTATGAAGGAATTGTTGGATGCTTTTGGGGTTTCTGAAAGTGTACAAGAAGAATTTATGCGTGATAAAAAGATTTTATTGAATCGTAGAGTGGTGAATAAAGATACTTTAATGAAAGAGGGCGATACGATTCAAATTAAGGCGTTTGAGCCTCAAGAAATTGATTTTATCGCGGAAAAAGGTGATCTTGAAGTTGTATATGAAGATGATTTGTTGTTGGTTGTAAATAAGCCTAGAGGTATTATGGTGCATCCGGATAGTAAAGAAAAGGGTGGTACTTTAGCAAATCTTGTGGCGAATTACTATCAAGAAAAGGGTATTATGACTAGTGTTCGTCCAATTCATCGTTTGGATACGGATACTACAGGTTTAGTTATCTTTTCTAAATGCAGTTTCTTCCAACCTTTGTTAGATAAAATGTTGAAAGAAAAGAAAATTAAGCGTCATTATTATGCGTTTGTTGAAGGTATTGTTGAACAAGATGGTAAGATTGAGGCTCCTATTGGTAGAGATCGTCATGATGCGAAAAAGTTTAGAGTATCTAAAACGGGTAAATATGCATTAACACATTATAAAGTTGTGCGTAATCAAAAGAAATTTACTTTATTGGAATGTGTATTGGATACTGGTAGAACTCATCAAATTCGTGTGCATTTAGCACATATTGGACATCCAATTGTGGCGGATGTATTGTATGGTGAGGATTATGATCATTTAGAAATGGGATTACAAGCATACAAAGTGGTATTTGATCATCCACTTACAAATGAAAGAGTTCAGGTGGCTATACCTTGTGCTTTCTAGAAAGGGAGCTTATGGAATATATTGAAATACATGAACAAAATGTAGAGTGTTTACAATCGATTGTTGAAGTATTTAGACATCAAGAAATTGAAGAAGAAAAAGCGTTGGCTTTTATTCAACATCCTGCAACGATTACTTATGTTTGTATGGATCAAGGTAAAGCGGTTGGCTATTGTTTAGCATATCGTTTGCCTAGAATGGATAATGGTAGTGATATTTTACAAATCTATCATTTATTTGTGTTGGAAGAATATCGTAGACAAGGGATTGCTAGAAAATTAGTTACGCATATGTTAGAGTATGCGAAACAAGAAAAGTTGCATTATGTGTTCTTGTTGACGGGGACTAGTTTTGCGCCTGCTCGTAAGTTATATGAAAGTTTGGGTGGTTATAATCATCCAGAATTTAAGGAAACGTATTATTGGTATATTACAGGGCAACCTCAGCCTTGATAAGCTGTAAAAAGTATTGATAACCAATAGAAAGAATGTCTAAAGGGACTATGAATTGTGGGGAATGCAAAGAGATATCTTGTGCAGTTCCAAGTAATACATATAGTCCTTTTTTATTTTGTAGATAGTATCCAAAGCTTTCAGCTGTAAAGTAGGATAGCGGAAGGATATCTATATTTGGAGGTACGAGTTCTAAGGTATTAATGAGTGGTGGATAGCCTTCTGTAAAGTTAATTTCAATGATGTTGGAGTAGCGCATCATATATAGGGTGGAAAGTTGCCATAAATATTTTTTAGCAAATTCTAGGTGTTCTATGGTTAAAGCACGTATGGAACCGTGTAAAGTGGTTTGATTGGATATGATGTTGGGGGCAGTGCCTCCTTTTATAATACCAAAACGAATGATGAAATTTTTTTGTTGAATGGAAGCTTGTTTTAGGAAATGACAAGCAATTTCGTTAGCGTCCATTTGATTATCAATATTTGCGATATGTGAGGATGTACCGTGTATGGTAATCATCACTTCACATGATGTGGCCATTAGGTGTTGACTGGTTATGATTTTCTTTGGAAGGTTTGGCCATATGTGTAATCCATAGATAGAATGAATATTATAATCTTGGTATTTGGGATGTTGAATAATGTATTTAGCACCTCCATAGGTTTCTTCAGCATATTCGAAGATGAATAAAATGTTACTTGTGCTTTCTATATAAGGAATTTGTTGTGCAAGTGTTAATAGAATGGCCATATGAGCATCATGTGCACAGGCATGCATACAATTTGTATGGGTGGATTGATAGGGGAGATTGGTTTGTTCTTGTATGGGTAGCGCATCCATTTCACAGCGTAAAGCTATGGTTGTTTCTTGTTTTTTGTGATAGTAAGCTAATATTCCACCGTTTTCGATGATTGTGATTTCACAATCTGGTAAATGTGACAATATATATTCTTGGGTTTTAGGAAGTTGGTTATCTAGTTCTGGTATTTGGTGTAGATTTTGGTAATGATAGGTTAGTGTTTTTTGCATAGGCAAATTCCTTTCTGAATACTTTGTATGGGAGGATAACTATGAAAGAATGGCAATCGTTGTTTATGACAAGAAATAAAAAGTCGTTATGGAAAGTGTATGATGGTGAACGGGTAATACTAAAAAATGAATATGATTCTACTTTAGCAAATGCATATGTCGAACGATGTTATCAAAATTCGAAAATTAAAATGTTACAAGTTTTTGATGAGAGTGTACGAGTGGAACCGGGTTGTTATGTGCGAGAAGAAACATATATTGGTAAGCGGTGTGTTTTGATGATGGGGTGTATTATTAATATTGGAGCAAGTATAGATGAAGATACAATGATTGATATGGGAGCGGTAATTGGTTCTGGTGCTTGTATTGGTAAAAGGTGTCATATTGGTGCTAATGCGGTGATTGCGGGTTGTTTGGAGCCTGTTGAGGAGGTTGGTGTTACGATTGAGGATGATGTATTGATAGGTGCTAATGCGACAGTATTAAGTGGAGTAGTTGTGGGTAAGGGTGCAATTATTGGTGCGGGTAGTGTGGTAACTAAAGATGTTTTACCATATACAACAGTTGTTGGAATTCCAGCTAGAGTTATCGAAAGTAATATGGAAGAATGGTTGAATAAAACGTTACGATAATCTTTACATTTATAGTTGATTTGACTAAACTATTAAAGTAGTTAGGAGAATTTTTTATGAATGTAATAAAATTACCACATGTAAAGAATTTTAGGGGTCTTGGTGGTTATGTAACCCAAGATGGTAGAAAGATTAAAGAAGGATTATTATATCGTTCAGCAGGCTTTAATCGTTGTACACAAGAGGATATTGAGATATTAAAAGAATTACAAATTCAATATGTAGTTGATTTTAGAGAAAGTCATGAATTTGTGAATCGTCCAGATATTTTACCTGAAGGAGTATGTCACTATACGATTCCAGCATTAGTAGAAAATGAATATACCCAAAGTCAAACACTAAATTTCTTTGACTTATTACAAAATTGGATGACCAAGGAAGAAGTTATTGCTTCAAATTCTTTCTTAAAAGAAGCATATACCATTATGCCATTTGATAATGAAGCATTTAAGCGAGTATTCAATCTTATGAAAGAACATAAATATCCAATCGTATTCCATTGTGCAGGTGGAAAGGATCGTACAGGACTTATGGCAGCTCTAATTATGGATATATTAGGAGTAAGTTGGAAAGATTTAATGGAACATTATATGATGTCTAATCAATTCATTGGTGGAGATGGATATGTAGAAGGACAGTTAAAACTTAAAAATATTACCGATCCTGAATTGATTGATGTTGTATGGAAAACAGTTGGGGTACAAGAAATGTATCTTGAAGTAGCATTTGATGCTATTTTGAAGAAATATCCAACAAAGAGTGATTATTATCGTGAAGAATATGGCATTGATGAAACTGTGTTAAAAGATTTAAAAGATTTCTATTTGGAATAATGAAAATAGCGCATCGTATACTGTAATGGAGAGTGGTACGATGCGTTTTCTTGTGATTATAATTGGTGTATGTAAAGGAATTACAAAAGGAATACGAAATGAAGTAAAACGATTAGCAAGTATATCGGAAATAAATAGTTTGATGAAACAGAGAAAAGAAGAAGTAGTTTTGGAATATGAAAGATTAGGGGAATACTTATATAGCTCTAAAAGAGTAGTTGAAGATGAATATGTCATACAGTTATTTCAAATGATTGAGACATTGTTAATGGAAATTGAAAGTTATGAACAACAATTGACGCAATTAAGGGACGAATAATCGTCCCTGTTTTATTTATTCTTCTACGTAATATGAACCTTTTTCTCTAGCTGGAGGAAAACGGTGTCCTTCTTCAACATCGATATCTTCTAAGATAATTTTTCCTTTTGAAGAATATTCGGTATATTTACCAGTTTTAGGACAGTTTTCACCAGGGCGAAATTGTTTATTTTCCATCATTACACCTCCGTAATCCTAGTTTGAGATAAATGTGTCTAGCTATTCTAGGAAAAGTTTTCCAATACATTGAAAGAAGAGATAAAAAATGATAAAGTATAAACGTTATTTTGAAGGAGGATATGAAAATGGCTGAACAAATGGTACATACATTATTAGAATTATTATCAGGCATTCAAATGAAAGAACTTATTGTATTTATTATTTCATTGATTCCAACAATTGAATTACGTGGTGGTATTATTGCTGGTTATTTATTAGGCTTACCTTGGTTAAGAAATTTAGTGGTAGCAGTAATTGCGAATGTAATCCCTGTTCCATTTATTTTATTTTTTATTAAAAAAGTATTAGCATTCATGAGAAAACATGGTATTTTGGTTAAGCTAGTTGATTGGATTGAAGCTAGAGGTCAATCTAAGTCAAGTGAAGTTACAAAATATGAAGTGTTTGGTTTAATGCTTTTTGTAGCAATTCCTTTACCAGGGACAGGTGCTTGGACAGGTTCTTTAGTAGCTGCGTTGTTGGAGATGGATGTGAAAAAGGCGATGTTGTCTGTATTTGCCGGTGTATTGGTTGCTGGATTTATTATGACAGTATTGTCCTATGGTTTATTAGATTTCATTTTATAAGACAAATTATTTTGTCTTTTTTTATAAGGTGGTGTGAATATGGATTTGAAAAAGTTTTTTGGTCCTAAAGAGTTTGAAAAAGAAGCGTTAGCTGTAGCAGTTCCTATGATGTTACAACAAGTTATCACTAGTTGTGTAAATTTGGTAGATAATGTTATGGTTGGTCAACTTGGGGATGTGGCACTAAGTGGTGTTGCGGCAGCCAATCGTTATTATATGATTGCGAACTTTGGTATGATGGGACTTATGGCAACAGCTAGTATTTTCTTAGCACAATTCTTTGGCGCGAATGATGAAAATCATATGAAACAAAGTTTCCGTTATATGTTAACATCTATATTTGTATTGTTGTTACCGATTATGGTATTGGGATATTGTTTTCCAGATGCGATTTTAAGTTTCTTTACTGATGATGTTGCGACAGTAGAAGCTGGGGCATTGTATTTAAAGAATGTAGTGATTTCGTTTGTACCATTAGGTATTTCATTAGCGATTTCAAATGCATATCGTGCTTTAGGGAAAACAAAGATTCCATTTGCGATTAGTGTCGTAGCTATTTTTACGAATGCGACATTTAACTATATCTTTATGTTTGGTGCCTTTGGTTTACCAGCTATGGGTATTGTTGGGGCTGCTTATGGTACAATTGTAGCTCGTGTATTTGAAATGGTATTGTATATGGTATCTATGACATTGAATCATATGCCATTCTCAACAAAGATTCATCAATTGTTAGCGATTGATGGTGCATTAATTAAACGTATTACAGTAAAAGCATTGCCTTTAGTGTTAAATGAAGTTATGTGGGCGAGTGGAAATGCGACATTGTTTAAATTGTATGCGACACGTGGATCTCATGTATTGAGTGGTTATTCCATCGCAAGTACAACGAGTGATATCTTCTTTACACTATTTGGTGGTATGGCTGTAGCGACTACAGTTATGATTTCTCATCGTTTAGGTGCTGGTAAAATTGATGAAGCTAGAGATAATGGTTACTATTTGATTGGGTTTAGTATTAAATTAGCACTTGTATTTGCAGTATTTATGTTTGGATCTAGTTTTATTGTTCCACATTTCTATAGTGTGTCTTTAGAAACAAAAGAATTAGCATCTACATTCTTGCGTATTATGAGTTTGTTGTTCTGGATTTATATGGCGAATTGCCAATGTTATTTCATACTACGTGCTGGTGGGGAAACAAAGAAAACATTACTTATGGACAGTATGTATATGTGGACAGCTAATATCCCATTAGTTGCGGCAATTGCTTATTTTACAAGTGCAAATATTTTTGTTTTATATATTGTTGGTCAATGTACGGATATTGTGAAGTTAATTATTTCTTATGGCTTAGTTCGTAAAGAAACTTGGTTAAATAACTTAGCTGAAGAAAATGTAATAGAAAATTAAAAAAGTTTAAAAAATGTGTTGACAATGTGGATGCGCTTTGGTATTATAATTGAGCAGTGCCTGAGTAGCTCAGTAGGTAGAGCAACTGGCTGTTAACCAGTGGGTCCTTGGTTCGAGTCCATGCTCAGGCGCCATTTTGTTAAATAACGAATCAATCAAATTGGTTCGTTTTATTTTGTGAATATATGCTTAAAAAACTTTTTTAAAAAAATTAAAAAAATTTAAAAAAGTTGTTGACATAAGAAATTGCTTATGGTATATTTATTAAGCGTTCGGGAAGATAACATTCACTTCTCGATTCACATATATGGCTCGTTGGTGAAGCGGCTTAACACAGCGCCCTTTCACGGCGTCATTCACGGGTTCGAATCCCGTACGAGTCACCATTTGAATGTTCAAAGCCTTGGTAACAAGGCTTTTTTTGTGTTTAAAAGTGAATGTGTGTTAAAATAAAGATGTATAGATCACGGGAGTAATTATTTATGAATGAAAATGATTATTTGTTGAATTTGAGTGCTGTCAAATGGGAAAAAGATTATGATGAAAGAGGAAGAACAATACATGACAAAGGATTTAGGAATTTAGATAGTAATTATATTTGTGATGTATTGTTTATGGAGCGTATTAAACAAAAAGCCGCTGAGTTAGGATATATTCATGAACATACTTTAAATACTCTTGATGTTGAAGAATATGATATTAATCATCCGCCATATGAAAAATTGTGGGTGTATTCTAAAACAGACGAACCATATCCAGAAAGTGTTATAGGAATTTACCGAGCTAATTGGTATCGTGCTGAGTATGTAACTTTGTATTCTACTAGAAGTTCTTCGTTTGGCGTTCATAGTAGATACGTAGATGAATTTCAATATGAGGCGAGAGAAACATATAAAAAGTTTATTGGTATAATTTGTGGAAAAAAAGAACAACGTAATAAATCTTATGATAGATTTAAAGTGAGAGCGATAGTTATTGTTATCGTAGATGAATATGGTGAATCATTGATACATCTTTTGCAAACTTTTCATAGACCATATGTATTATTTTGCGTCATAGTAACAGATGAAAGAGAAAAGATTTGGATTGGAAATGATGTTCGTAGGTTTAAAGATTCTAATGATAATTCCTACTATGAGAAGATAGAGGAATTAAAGTATTTATTAAGTGATTAAAGCATGCAGTTTTCTGTATGCTTTCTTGTATCTTGAGATATTGGGGTATATATGATATTATAAACGCCTGAAAGTTGGTGATGTCTACGAAAAAGTTTTTATATGCATGTGTATGCTATGCGTTATTTGCATTAATTTGTATTCATTATGTGCAAGTGGACATTTCAACGGAACAATATATGAGTGTATGGGCTAGAATGTTTTATGTTTCTTGTATGAGTATATTGTTGTATGTAGGGTCTTATGTATTGGTGAAGGATTCTAGGTGTAAGGTTCGTAGATTTTGGTTCTATGGGACATTTTTAATTTTATTTATTCTTTATGTATTTACGATTGTGCAGTTAACGTTATTGGATCCTGTTTTGGGTAGAAATACTTCGTTAGCTATGAATTTTCATAATATTAGAGAATATATTAAAGAAACTGCGAATTTTAAGCCTTTATATATGATTCAACTATATTGGAATGGGTATCAAAATGAAGTGATTACGCTTGAACAATTTATTATGAATATGGGTGGTAATGTAGTAATTATGATGCCTATGGGTTTCTTTTTACCTATCTTAAATAAAAAGTATGCAAAGTTTGTTAAGTTTGTGAGTATTGTATTAGTAATGATACTGATGATTGAAGTTGCTCAAGCAATTACGATGCGTGGCTATTTTGATGTGGATGATATTTTCTTAAACTTAGTAGGTGCGTGTTTGATGTTTATTGTATTGAAATTACCGTTTTTACAAAGATTTATGAAATGGTTAATGGGAGAAAAGGTATGAAAAAACCAAAGTTAGTTAAACAATTGGATATGTGGTCAAAGAATGATTCGCTAGATGATAATTTAGTGAATAAGGAAATTGTATCTATGGTTATGGAACCTTGTATGGTGAATGAACGTAGATGGGATGGATGTCGTTTTGATCATGTGGATTTTAGTTTTTGTCAAATTGAACAAGATGAGTTTTTAGATTGTGTATTTGAACATTGTAACTTAAGTAATTTACAAATGAGTGCGGGTTCGATGATTCGTTGTGAGTTTAAAGACTGTAAATTATTGGGTTGGGATATTTCTGATAGTTTATTGCAAGATGTGCTTTTCAAAGACTGTCAGTTATGTTATCTTAATATGGTTGATTCAAATCTAAAGACGGTATCGATGCTTTCTTGTGATTTGCAAGACTCTCGTTTATACAATCTTACACAAAAAGATTGGGTGTTAGAGGATTGTAATTTATTGGATGCGGATTGGTATAAAGTGTCTTTGGTAAATGTAGATATTTCTACTTGTGATTTATCCAATATTCGTATGGATGTGGATAGTATAAGGGGAAGTATTATTAGTGAACAACAGGCAGTGAGTTTAGCCAATTTATTGGGAGTAACTGTCAAAAAGTAATTGTATATTTTTAGAGAAATATATGATACTATTTACGAGAAGGAGAATGGAAATGAAAAAGTTATTACTTAGTTTATTATTAGTATTTATGGTTGTTTCATTAGCTGCTTGTGGAGGAAACTCTAACAATGCTGGTGGAAATGTTGAAGGTGATTTACCAACATTAATGACAGAATTATATGCTGGAATTGATGCTGAAAATTTACCAATGTTAGGTCAAATGGAAGTTACTGATGAAACTTTTGCTTGGATTTTAGGAACAGAAGAAGGTTTCACTGTTGATGGTGTTAAAGAAGCTTTAGTTAGTGAACCAATGATTAGTGCTATTGCTCATACAGTATTATTAGTTCGTATGGAAGAAGGCGCTGATGTTGAAGCTGCTAAAAAAGCAATTAAAGACAATGTAAATCCTAGAAAATGGATTTGTGTAGGCGTTGAAGACGAAAAGAACGTAATTGTTGATAACCGTGGTGATTTAATCGTATTAATTATGGAAAATACTCACGCTCAAACAATTCATGAAAATTTCAAAAATTTGAAATAGTTAAATCTTCGCTTTAGCGAAGATTTTTTCTTAAGGAGGATATCTATGTTATTTTCTAGTATTTCCTTTTTGTATTATTTTTTCGCAATATTATTGGTTGTATATTTTATTGTGCCAAAAAATAAGGGAAAGAATGTAGTATTATTCGTTGCGAGTTTATTATTCTATGCATATGGAGAGCCAAAGGTTATTTGGTTGTTATTGGTTAGCTGTGTAGTGAGTTATTATGCCGGACTTTTTATGGAGAAATTTCCAAAGTATCGTAAGGCATTATTGTTGTTTGCTATCTTAGTAGAATTTGGTTTCTTGGTGTATTACAAGTATGCTGGTTTCTTTTTGGACATTGCTCGTAATTTTGTGGATGTCCCATATTTGCGTGTGGTTATGCCAATTGGAATTAGTTTCTTTACCTTCCAAACGATGAGTTATGTGGCGGATGTATATATGGGTAATGTGCAAGTGGCACATTCCTTGTTGGATTATTCTACCTATGTATGCTTATTTCCGCAATTAGTAGCTGGTCCTATTGTTCGTTATAGTGATGTAGCGATTGAATTGGAAACACGTACACATAGTTATGATCTATTTGGTTATGGTGTAAAACGTTTCATTATTGGTTTAGGTAAAAAAGTATTATTGGCGAATATGCTTGGTGAATTGGTTGATGTTTTAACAGGTTTACCAGTGAGTGTATTGTCGTATTGGGTACAAGCGATTGCTTATGCAATGCAAATTTTCTTTGATTTTGCTGGGTATAGTGACATGGCGATTGGTTTGGGTTCTATCTTTGGATTTAAATTCCCAGAAAACTTTAATTATCCATTTATTGCCAAAAGTGTAACGGAGTTTTGGCGTAGATGGCATATGACATTATCTGGTTGGTTTAGAGATTATGTATATATTCCATTAGGTGGTAATCGTGTATCTGTTGCGAAACATATTCGTAATATTTTAGTAGTTTGGTTTTTAACTGGTTTTTGGCATGGTGCGAACTGGAACTATATGATTTGGGGATGTTATTTTGGTGGATTATTGTTATTGGAGAAATTTGTCTATGGCAAATATTTACAAAAGCATCCAGTATTGGGTTGGGTAACAACACAGTATTTAGTGGTGATTAGTTTTGTTATTTTTAGACAAGAAGATTTATCGATGTTGTTTGCACAATTACAAGGTATGTTCTCATTGTCCATTCCACTATATACAACGGAAGCGCTTTATTATGTACAAAGTTATTTAGTGTTGTTTGTGATTGCGTTATTTGCTTGTACACCATTACCAAAACAAACACTTACTCAATGGGTGGATCGTTTAGAAATACATAAAGTATATGATGTTATTGAAGTCGTGATGTTATTGGGGTTATTCTTCTTTATAACTGCATCGTTAGTACATGCGTCTTTCAATCCATTCTTATACTTTAGATTTTAGGAGGTAGTTGTATGAAGAATAAATTATTAACAATTGCCTTTATGGTGATGCTTTGTGGAATGTTTGTAATCAATTTGTTTGCGAAGGATGTAGAAGTGTCTAGTACAGAACGTAGACCGTTAACACAATTTCCTGAAATAAGTGTTGAGAATATTTTATCAGGTGATTGGATGGATGATTTTGAAGATTATGCCAATGATCAATTTGTTGGAAGAGATTTTATGGGGAGTGTACAAAGCTTTATGCGTAATGTCTTATTACAACAAAAAGATACCAATGGTTTATTTATGAAAGATGGTGTCATCTATAAGATGGACTATAAAGTAAATGAAGGCTCTATTCGACATTTTGTGGAAGTAATTGAAAGTATCCAATCGATGTTTTCTGAAGATAATAAAATGTATTTAGCAATCATTCCAGATAAGAATTATTATTTAGAAGATGATGATCATTTACGTTTGGATTATGATAAGATTTATGCTTATATTGATGAACATCTAGATGTAGATACAATTGATTTGCGTGATTGTTTATCTAGTGAAAGTTATTATCGTACGGATTTACATTATCGCCAAGAGTATTTGGATTTAGTAGTAAATCGTATTGCACAGCATTATGATGTTGAAATTGAGGGTATGTATCAATCACAAAGTTATGATCAGTTCTATGGCGCTTATGCTGGTCAATGGGGACAAAAAGTTGAACCAGATACATTGGTGTATTTAGAAAATGATATCTTAAAAGAAGCGATTGTAACCAATCTTGAAAAGCCAAGTGTAACAAGTATTTATGATACAGCAACTTTAACAGGCATGGATAGTTATGATGTTTTCTTATCAGGTGCTACAGCTTTTACTGTGATTGAAAATCCTAATGCGACTACGGATAAAGAATTGATTATTTTTAGAGATTCATTTGGTAGTAGTTTGGCTCCATTACTAGTAGAAGCATATCAAAAGATTACTTTAGTGGATGCTAGATATATGTATCCTAGTATGATTACTGAATATATGACAATTGAAAATCAGGATGTATTGTTCTTATATAGCATTCCTGTGATAAATAATAGTCAAACGTTACGAAAATAGACAGCGGCTTATAAAAAGTCGCTGTATTTTTTTAGTTTATGTTATAATAAAAAAGTATAGGAGTTGATCAGATGTGAATAAAAAAGATAAAACCTTAATTATTTTATTCTTTTTAACCATATTTAGTCTTGGCAGTTTTTTTCCTGTGCTTTTTTTGTATGTTTTGTTTAAATATTTAATTTTTGGTGATTCACACAAACAAGTACAACCAGAAGTAAAAAAAGAGGAACAGCCATATTTATCAACAAGCGAAAGAGCTAAAATTCAAGAAAGCTTGAGAGAATATTTTGAAGAAAATGATCGTTTAGTGGTGACTGGAGAAATTAATCTTAGACCTAAGAGTGGAAAATATGTGTCTTTAAAAGATTTACAAGTATACTATGGGGAAGATTGTGTTGCTGGTTTTCAAGAATTTGAACGTAAGTATAAAGATATGTATCACAAAGTGTTGGACTTATTAGTAAAGTTTGCGTATTTGGATAAAAAAGAGTTTGTTAAAAAAGAAGTTGTAAAAGAAGAAGTAAAAGAAGAAGTGAAGCAATCAACGATTGCGGATTTTATTGAAATTATTAATCAAAAGAATATTGAAATTGAACATGAAGAGATTTCAAATGGTTTATATCAAATTTGTGCATATTTAAAACAAATTGAATTGATTGAGAAAAACTTTCCAAAGAGTCAGGATAAATTGATGAAGGTTTCGCAATATTATTTGCCGATTTTAGTTGGTATTTTGGAAGACTATAAGAAGATGAGTGTGAGTGTACAATCACATGAAGAATTTAAAGCGGCTGAAGATAAATTGATTAAAACAATTATTTTAATTAATGAAGCATTGAAAACAATTTGTACAACTGTTTGCCAAGAAGAGTTTATGGCGATGAATGCGAATATGAGTACATTAGAAATGTTGTTGCGTAAGGATGGATTGATTGATGATAGTCCATTTGCGAAAAAGGTGAGTGCTGATGGTAAATAAGAACAATCATGTAGATGAATTATTGAAGAAATATGTAAATGGAGAAGCTATTGAAGAAACGGTGGATGCTTTTGGTAAGAAAGTGGTTGAATCCATTCATAAGGCAGCGAATGAGCGTGGATATGATTCATTGGAAGATTTGGTAGATGGTGAAGTAAGAATAAATACAGTGGCTACTAGTAAGAAACCATCTTTGAGTAATGTAGAAGGTTGTATGTCACGTTATGATTATTTTATTCAATCTTTGGATAATGTAACTTATGATTCACGTTATCGTGGGTATTATAAGACAGGGCATATGGCGGCTTTGGAGCGTTATATTGATAAAGCAGAATTGAATCGTAATAACTTACAAATCGTGGAAAAAACGTTAAAGCAAGAAATTTCTCAAACTCGTCAAACACAGCATCCTTCTTTATATTCACAAGGATATTTAGATGGGTTACGTTTGGTAGATAAGGCTTTACGTAAATCAAAAAATGAAATGATGAAGTTGGTATACGATACCGTTATGGACGCAATTAAGTAGGAGGTTTAGTTATGGCTAGAAAATCTCGTGCAGATGAAATTAAGGAATTGCAAGAAAAAGTGTTTGGGAAGAATGCGCCTAAACGTACTTTCATGGTGGATAGTAATGAAATGTTACAACAAGCTAGAAATACTGAAAAGCAATTAGAAGAGATGGAAGTTGTTGATCAAAAACTTAATGAACAACTACAAGCGAATTTAGTAGAGTTAGAACGCATGACGAATTCTCTTACAACAGAGATTGATTTGGATAAATTAAAAAAAGAAATTGAAAAAGATTTTGGTGTATCTGTAGATTATGATGATACATCTAGTTTACAAACAAAAAGTTTAGTTTTCTTTACGGATGAAGTTGCACAAAAAGTAATTACAGAAGTGAATAAAAATGTAATTGGACAAGAAGACTTTGTTCGTAAATTGGTATTAAGTTTTCGTAGACCGTATGTAATGGATAATGGCAATCCTACAAAGAATACGATGTTAGTTATGGGTTCTAAAGGAACTGGGAAGCATTTTGCCTTACATGAAGTAGTAAATCATTTATTTGAAGAACAGGTGTTAAAACGTAATGGTGTTTCTACTTTGGATTTAGGATTATATACAACACAAGAAGATGAGAAATTATTATTGCAAGATTTGTTTACAGCTTTGCGTAGTGAAGATGAAGTGGTTGTATTTGAAAATGTTGAGTATTGTTATCCTGCATATTTGGTAATGATTTCTGATTTATTAACAAAGGGTGTATTACCATTAAAGAAACGTTATGTGATGAATAATAATCAATTAATGGATACCAATAATGCACTTATGCAACAAACAATCAGTGAATTAACTGCAAATGATAAATATTTAGTTTTCTTAACAGGACTAAAGAAAAGCAAAGTCATTGATTTATTAGGGGCGGAAGTGGTTAAGAGTTTTGGAGACATTGTTGAAACTAAGGCTTTTGCGCATGAAGATGTTGTGGCATTAGTAGATAAGGCAATTGTAGAATTAGTGGATGCAAGTCATCAATTGAATATTAAAGTAACCGTTGATGAGAGTGTGAAAACATATTTCTTAGAACACTATTTAGCAAATCAAGGGTTCTACAGTTTAAAACATATGCAAGAAGAATGTTTGGCTATGATGAGTCAATACCAATTGGAACATGCATTTAATGGTGTGTTAGAAGTAACATTGCGTAGAAATGCGGAATGGGAAATGGTACTTGGTGAACAAGTGGTCCCATATTCTAGTTGTGTTCAACAAGATTCTTTAGAGATGGAAAGTATCAAAAAAGAATTGGATGAAATTGTTGGATTGGATGATGTAAAAGAATATGTATTGTCTTTAGAAGATCATTTCAAAGTACAAAAGATTCGTGAACAAAGAGGTTTGAAAACATCTGAAGTAGCGAAGCATATGATCTTTACTGGAAATCCTGGTACAGGTAAAACAACGATTGCTCGTATTATTTCGAAGTATTTACGTGCAATTGGTGTATTGAGTGGTGGACAATTAGTGGAAGTAACTCGTGCAGATTTGGTAGGTCGTTATGTTGGGCATACAGCTCCATTAACGATGCAAGTTATCAAATCAGCCTTGGGTGGTGTATTGTTCATTGATGAAGCGTATGCATTGTATCGTGGTAAAGATGATAACTTTGGCTTAGAGTGTATTGATACCTTAGTTAAAGGTATGGAAGATTATCGTGATGATGTTATCGTAATATTAGCTGGATATAAAAAGGAAATGGAAGTATTCTTAACAAGTAACTCTGGTTTGAAATCTCGTTTCCCTAATGTAATACATTTCAAGGATTATACAGCTGAGGAATTGTTATTGATTGCGAAATCCATTGCGAAGAGTAAGGAATATACGATTTTACCTGAATGTGATGAACCATTATTAGCGTATTTTGATAAAGTACAAAAAGATGATTCAAAGATTAGTGGTAATGGTCGTTTAGCTAGAAATAAAGTAGAAGAAGCTATTTTACAACAATCTCGTAGAGTTGTTAAAGAGGTGGATGCGAAGTTGGATGAGCTTTGTTTAAAAGACTTTGTATTAGATGATTCATCATTTGTAGAATAGGGGTGATACAATGAAAACACATATTCGTACAAAGAATGTTCCTTCTAGTAAACCATATTTGGTTTGTGGTATTTTATGGGCAATTCTAGCATTTGTATTCCCAATGTATAAATTAAGTAGTTATTTATTAATTGCTGGAATTGATATCTTTGCGTATTTAGCTATGAGAAAGTTTAAGGTATTTAAAGATATCGTGATACAATATGAAGAGGAAATTCCTTTTGAAAATTTAGAAGTACAAGATGTAATCAATGAGGGTCAACATTATTTGAATCGTTTAGTGCAAGCGAATAATAAGATTCAAAATGTAGAAGTCTCAAAAGATATTGATGATATTGTAAAAGTATCGCAAAATATTTTAAATAGAGTACAAGAGTATCCTAAGAAAGTACAAGAAATTCGTAAATTCATTTCCTACTATCTACCAACAATTTCGAAGATGTTGGATTATTATACAGAATTAGAAAATGAAACTTTTGAAAGTGAAAATGTGAAATCATCGAAGAAGAAAATTGAAAATATGCTTGCGCAAGTTGAGAAAGCATTTAAAGAACAATTGGATCGTTTATATGATGATGAAGCGTTGGATATTTCTAGTGATATTAAAGTGATGGAAAGTTTATTAGCATCACAAGGCTTTGTGACAAGTGGGGAGGAAAAATAACATGTCAGAAGATAAAATTACTTTAACATTAAATGCAGAAGAAGAAAAAGTGGAAGAGGTTGTAGTTGAAGAAGCAAAACCTGAAGTAACTCCTGTGTATGTGAATGATAGCACATTAACAGAAGAAGAAAAGAAACAAGTAGAAGATTTTGCGAAACAAATTGATTTAACACAATCTAACGTAATTTTACAATATGGTGCAGCAGCTCAAAAGAAAATCTCTAGTTTTTCTGAAAGTACATTAAATAATGTTCGTACAAAAGACTTGGGTGAAGTTGGTGACATGTTAGGTGACCTTGTTGTGGAATTAAAAGGTTTTGATGCAGAACCTGAAGAAAAAGGGTTAGCTGGCTTATTCAAAAAAGGTAGTAATAAAGTACAATCTATGAAAGCTCGCTTTGATAAAGCGGAGTTGAATGTAAATAAGATTGCGTCTGCTTTAGAGTCTCATCAAATTCAATTGATGAAAGATATTGCGATTTTAGATGAAATGTATGAAAAGAACTTGTTAAACTTTAAAGAATTAACAATGTACATTTTAGCTGGTAAAAAGAAATTGCAAGAAGTTCGTACTGTTGATTTACCTGCTTTAGTTAAGAAAGCAGAAGTAAGTGGTTTAGCAGAAGATTCTCAAGCTGCCAATGATTTAGCTCAATTATGTGATCGTTTTGAAAAGAAATTGTATGATTTAGAATTAACTCGTAATATTGCATTACAAATGGGACCTCAAATTCGTTTAGTACAAAATAACGATACATTGATGACTGAAAAGATTCAATCTACATTGGTGAATACGATTCCTTTATGGAAATCACAAATGGTTTTAGCGTTGGGTATCAACCATTCTAAACAAGCAATTGAAGCGCAACAAGCAGTTAGTGAATTAACAAATAGCTTATTAAAGAAAAATGCGCAAACTTTAAAACAAGCTACTATTGATACAGCAAAAGAAGCTGAAAAGGGTATTGTTGAAATTGAAACATTGAAACATACAAACCAAGCATTAATTGAAACTTTAGATGAAGTATTAAAGATTCAAGAAGAAGGACGTACAAAACGTCAAGAAGCTGAACATGAATTGGCTCGTATTGAGGGAGAAATTAAGGCTAAATTATTAGAAATTAATGCCTAAGAAAAGGATGTGTGATGATGAATCATTTAGAAAATAAAACATTAATGATTCTTGTGATGCTTGTCTTGATAGTATCAAGTTCTTTGTTTGCGGGTGTTTCTAAATTGAATCGCATGGCAGATGACATTTATCAAGAGTTTTTAGTGGGTGAGAAAAAAGATGGTTTGTCCATTCAACATGATTTAGATACTCGTATTGAGTGTGCTAGAAATATTGTGACATTAGCGAATAAGTATGATATTAACACTACAAGAGCGAATGCGGCTGTTCAAGTGTTTGATCAAGTAGATAGTATTCATGATAAATATGTTTGTAATCAAAGTTTGAATGTTGAAATTCAATCGTTGGTTCAACAATTACAAAATGTATCTTTAACATCGACAAATGCTAAAAGTTTAAAGGAACAAGTATCTATCTTTGAAAATGCGCAAAATACGATTTCTTTGGATCCATATAATACATTGGTTGCGGAATATGAAAAAGAAACATCTGGTTTGATTGGGAATGTTTTAAAGATATTCGCAAAAGATGTGGAGTATTTTAGATGAGAAAGTATATTATGACATTGGGTATGATATTGGTATTGTTGGTATCTTTTGTATTACCAATCTATGCCATTGATGTACCTGAAAGTGTAGATACTTATTACTACGATCCAGCTAATGTGTTATCAGAAGATGTAGAATATGATATTTCTGAGAAGAATTACTATATGGATCGCCATAGTGGTGCGTATATTGAAGTTGTAGCTGTGGATTATATTCATAGTGATATTTTGAATTATGCCTATACGATGTTTAATGAGTGGGGTATTGGTTCTAGTGAAAAGGATAATGGAATTTTATTACTAGCTGTTATTCAAGAAGAAAAGTATTATGTCATGGTTGGACGTGGCTTAGAAAGTCAGATTAGTGCTGCGCGTATTGATGAAATATTAGAAACGTATTTTGAACCGTATTTTGATAATGAACAGTTTGAGACTGCGATTGTTAATACATTTGATGTGTTATATGAAGAATTGGTAGATATTTATGGTGTACCAAATGTACAATCGAATACTACTGACGCTGGTGTTGATTTTGCGATGATTCTATTTTTAATCGTATTGGTTTTGATTGTGGTTATTTTGATATCGATTATGCTTTCAAAACCAAGATATCCACAAACAAGAAGAACGCATCGTTATCGTACACCAACGTATCGTACTAGACCGTATTATGCGCCTAGAACTGTGATTCGTTCCACACCAAGTTATCGCCCATCAGTGAGTTCACGACCATCACGTTCTACATTTACACCATCACGTTCTTCGAGTATTTCTCGTAGTTCTATAGGTTCAAGAAGTCGTGGTGGCTCTAGTCGTGGTTTTGGAGGAGGAAGAAGATAATATGGAATATGCAAGAGTAGATGAATATATTATTCATTTTGGTAAATATTTTACTGAGACAGATTTAGTGAAAGTAAGAGATACATTATTATCCCTAGAGAATGATGGTTTCTTATATGAAAAGATTTCATATCGTAATCCTATAATTATGTTTGTGGTTTCTTTCCTTTTTGGAATGTGGGGATTGGATCGTTTCTTACTAGGTGAAACAAAAAATGGACTAATTAAATTCTTTACGATGGGATTATTTGGTCTTTGGACTTTATTTGATTGGATAATGATTGTTAAACTAACAAAAGAGTACAATTACCGATTATTTTATTCACTAGTAAATAAACTTTATTAAGATATGAATGTAAGTTCATATCTTTTTTTATTGTTAAGGTAAGTATTGTAATGAATCAAATGATTTATCAAAAGTCGAAAAAGAATTGCTTGAAAGGTGTATGAAGTATATAATATAGATAAGCCAAGAGGTAGAAAATGTGTCGCTACACACCCAAGTGGTTAAAAAAAGAGAAGCTGGGAATGACACACCAGCCTTGGCTAAATTTGTAATAGAGCACTCAAAGGAGTGCTTTTGTTATAAAATGGAGGGTATTATGCGAGGAATTGTTGTTATATCAAACGAAGGTGCAAAGTGGCTTGAGAAGGGTCAAACATGGATGTATCGTAATAATTTAGTACGTATGGATGATAGCATTCAAAATGGAGATGTTGTTGATATTCATACGGAAGATGGACAATATATGGGTAGTGGATTTGTGTCTACTTTAAGTCATGTTGTGGTTCGTATTTTTACTAAAAATAGAAATGAAGAATTGGATAGAGAATTCTTTAAGAAACGTATTCAATTTGCCTATGATTATCGTAAAACCGTAGAACTTAATAATTTAACGAATTGTCGTTTAATCTTTGGTGAAGCGGATTTATTACCTGGATTAACTGTGGATCGTTATAATGATATTTTAGTAACACAAATTAGTTCTTATGGATTGGATATTCGTAAAGATATGATTTATGAAGTGTTGTTAGAAGTATTACAAAACGATGGGCAAGATGTTAAAGGTATTTATGAGCGTAATGATATTCAAGTTCGTGTTAAAGAAGGTCTTGAAATGTATAAAGGCTATTGGAGAAATGCGGATTTGCCTACAAAAACCATTATTGATGAAAATGGTTTGAAATTACATGTGGATGTTGAAAACGGGCAAAAAACAGGATATTTCTTAGATCAAAAGAGCAATCGTGTATTATTAAGACATATTGCGCATGGTAAACGTGTATTGGATTGTTTTTCTCATACAGGTGGTTTTGCATTGAATGCGGCATTTGGTAATGCGAAGGCAGTTACAGCAGTGGATGTATCACAAACGGCTTTGGATCAAGGATATCGTAATGCGGTATTGAATCATATTGAAGATCGTATTTCTTTTGTGGAAGCGGATGTTTTCAAATATTTAGAAAATTCTAAGCGTGGTCAATTTGATATTATTGTTTTAGATCCACCTGCATTTACGAAATCTAGAAAAACAGTAAATGCGGCATATAATGGCTATAAGTACATTAATAAACAAGCGATGGAATTATTAGAACCAGGTGGATATTTAATTACTTGTACATGTTCACGTTTTATGGAGATTGATAACTTTGAAAAGATGTTACGTGAAGCGGCGTTAGAAGCGAATGTTACATTAAAGCAAGTATCAATTACACAACAAAATCATGATCATCCAATTCTTTGGACGATGGAAGAAACTTCATATTTAAAATTCTATATTTTCCAAATAATATAAAAGTCTTGTCATTTCTGACAAGACTTTTTACATGTTTTACAATCCTGACAACAAGTTGGATGTTTTCGGTGATGTCGAATTGCAAGTATCACAAGCCCAGCAATGATTGCTAGAGCGAAATAATCAATAAAGCTCATAGGAAGATACATCCTATTTGATAGAAACATACAGCACATAACCATGCAATGACACATTGTAAAATAACAAAGCATAAGGTTAAGAATCCTGAATTTAATTCTTGTTTAACCGCTCCAATTGCGGCTACACATGGTGTATACAATAATGTGAAAATCAAGAAACTAAAAGCAGATAATGGTGTAAAGATTGTTGGTAGTGTTTCTGATAGTGCACTAGATGTTGTAGATAATAAAACAGCTAATGTACTTACTACAGCTTCTTTAGCAGTGAATCCTGAAATTAAAGCTGTCGCCACACGCCAATCATTGAATCCTAGTGGCGCAAATAATGGCGCAATCCATTTACCAATATAAGCTAACATACTTTGGGTACTTTCAACAGTATTGAATCTAAAATCAAATGTTTGTAAGAACCAAATAAGCATAGAACCAATAAAGATAACCGTAAAGGCTCTTGTTAAGAAGTCTTTTGCTTTATCCCACATCAATAACATAACACTCTTAGCACTTGGCATACGATAGTTTGGTAGTTCTAATACAAATGGTGTTGGTTGTCCTTTAAAGGCAGTTACTTTGAATAGTAAACCGAATAGAATACCAATTACAATTCCTAATACATACAATAAAATCATTACCCATGCTTGATATTTAGGGAAAAAGGCATACGTAAATACCGAATAAATTGGTAATTTAGCACTACAACTCATAAATGGTGTTAAGAAAATAGTCATCTTACGATCACGTTCACTTGATAGCGTACGAGTTGCCATAACGGCTGGTACTGTACAGCCAAAGCCAATTAACATTGGAACAATACTTCTACCACTTAATCCAATTTTACGTAACAATTTATCCATTACAAAGGCAACACGTGCCATGTATCCACTATCTTCTAAAATAGATAGGAAGAAGAATAGGACTACAATAATTGGTAAGAAAGATAATACACTACCAACACCTGCAAAGATACCATCAATAATCAAGGAATGAACAACTGGGTTCATACCGAAAGCAGTTAATGCAGTATCTACAGAGACTGTAATCATATCTACAATATAAGCTAATGCATCACTTAATAGTGCTCCAAAAACATTAAATGTTAGATAGAAAATGGATAACATGATACCTAGGAAAATAGGAATCGCAAAGTATTTATGTGTTAAGATTGCATCAATTGCGACAGAACGTAAATAAGCTTTAGATTCACCTGATTTTTTAACGGTTTTCGCAATAACTTGTTCAATATAGTTATAACGCATATCCGCTAAAGCAGCTTCCCTATCAGTTTGTAGTTGTTCTTCCATTTCTACAACACTGTGTTCAATCATATCTAATTCATTTTCTGTTAAACGTAATGCTTTTTGCATAGGTTCATCGCCTTCAACTAATTTAGTTGCAGCAAAACGTGGTTGTACATCAATGGCTTGGGCATGGTCTTCAATTAAGTGGGTAATACCATGAATGGCTCTGTGTACTGGACCAGTACAGAAATCGTATTTTGAAGGATAGATTTTTTTAGTTGCGACTTTATGCATCGCTTGTAATAAGTCATCAATACCTTCATTATGAATTGCAGAAATAGGAATGACTTTCACACCTAGTTCTTCAGATAATTTCTTAACATCAATAGATGTTTTACTTTCAATGACTTCATCCATCATATTGGCCGCAATAACCATTGGAACATGTAGTTCCATAAGTTGTAAACTTAGATATAAATTTCTTTCAATATTAGTCGCATCTATAATATTTACAATTGCATCTGGTTTTTGATTAATAATAAAATCGCGAGTAACTATTTCTTCATTAGAATAAGGAGACAAGGAATAAATGCCAGGTAAATCTACTACTGTATCTTGCGTATCTTTAATGGTTCCTTCTTTACTATCAACTGTAACTCCAGGGAAGTTACCAACATGTTGATTGGAACCAGTTAGTTGATTAAATAGTGTGGTTTTACCACAGTTTTGGTTACCAACTAATGCATATCTCATAAGCTTACCTCAATTTGTTTAGCGTCTTCTTTACGAATGGTTAATAAGTAACCACGCAAACGTAATTCAATAGGGTCTCCTAATGGCGCAACCTTACGAATCATAACTTTGGTTCTAGGTGTTAGTCCCATATCTAATAATCTTCTACGCAATATTTTTTCGCCACCAACAGTCACGATTGTGGCTTCTTGCCCGATTGCTAATTCATCTAATGTCATACAGTTAGTCACTCCTTACTCGAAAAGTATAGTATGTATTTTAGTTAGAGTCAATGAAAAAAGCACCATTAGGCGCTAGTTCAAACATTCTTGGAACAATTCTTGGGTTAATAAATAGTCGTGATGGATAGCATTATATAGAGTGATTGTTAGTTTGGGTAAGTCATCATGTTCTTGTAAATCTTCAATTCTTTGAATACCTTCTTGTAAAAATTCCATACATGCAATATCAATTTCATAACGACTATCAAGTGTAAGATTTTTAATCTTTTCAATTAATGACATCATGGTACTTTTGATGTCACATTCTTGTTTTTCAATATTTAATACCTCGAAATGATGATTGATTGCTTGGATATGATGTTTACACATTTCAAAGGCGGTAAAGATTCGATCTCTTTGACTATCATGTTCACTCTTTTTTAATAAGTCCGCGAAGAATTCAATACCAATACGACTGGTTGATAATAGGGAATATAGTTCTGTGTATTCTTGCATACTTTCACCTCAATACTAGTATGTGAAATTATAGATGTTTTATTCTTTAAATTTGATATAATAAGCGAGGATGGTGAGAGTATGAAAAGAAATTTAATTTTAGCAAGTGCATCTCCAAGAAGACAAGAATTGTTGAAATTGTGTAAGGTGCCTTTTACAGTAGAAGTATCAAAAGCTAATGAAGTAATTGATCGTAGTTTACCTTTAACTGATGCGATTGCACTAGTTGCGAAACAAAAAGCAGAAGAAGTATTTAGTCGTAATGCTGAAGCTTTGGTGTTAGGATCAGATACGATTGTAGCTATTGGTAATGAAATTTTAGGTAAACCAAAGGATAAAGAGGATGCTAGAAGAATGATGCATCTATTAAGTGGTAAAACGCATCAAGTGATTACAGGTGTATGTTTGATGTGTAAAGAAGAAACGAGAATGTTTGCAAGTGTAGCGGATGTAACATTTAGTGAAATGAGTGAAGCTGAGATAGAGGATTATATTTCTAAAGAAGAACCTTATGACAAAGCAGGAGCATATGCTTTACAAGGGGAAGCAGCTATTTATATTTCAGGTATTACTGGTGATTATTATACAATTGTTGGTTTACCTGTGCATTTAGTATATAAACATTTACAAGAGCTAGGATACTAAAAAGGGCGATAGAATGATCTATCGTCCTTTGTTTATATTAGTAATCGCAGCTGCCAGGAGTTCTTGCGAATGGAATAGCATCACGAATGTTATCGATACCTGTTAAGTACATAACTAAACGTTCAAGTCCCATACCGAATCCTGCGTGTACACATGTACCATATGCTCTTAAGTTGCAGTACCATTCAATAGGAGTTTTGTCTACTTCCATTTCTTCGATACGTTTCATTAATTTTTCGTAGTCTTCTTCACGTTGAGAACCACCCATTAATTCACCAGCTGCTGGAACAACTAAGTCTACAGCGGCTACTGTTTTACCATCTTCATTTAATTTCATGTACCAAGCTTTAATGTCTTTTGGCCAGTTTGTAATGAATACCGGTCCACCGAAGTGGTCTGTTAAGAATTTTTCGTGTTCTTTAGCAATATCGCCTTCATAATCAGGAGTGAATTCCCAATCTTTACCTGAGTTTAATAATAAATCGATGCAATCTTTGTGATCGATTCTAACGAACTTAGAATCTAATACATTGCGTAATTTTGCTAATAAGCCTTTTTCTACAAATGAATCAAAGAATGCCATTTCTTCTGGACATTTATCAATTACATATTGGATTACATATTTTAAGAATTCTTCTTCGATGTCCATTAATCCTTCTAAGTCACAGAATGCGATTTCTGGTTCAATCATCCAGAATTCATTTGCGTGAATCTTAGTATTTGATTTTTCTGTACGGAATGTTGGACCGAATGTATAGATGTTTCTAAATGCCATAGCGAATGCTTCACCATGTAATTGTCCTGTACCTGTAATGAATGTTTCTTTACGGAATAAGTCTTCTTTAAAGTCGCATTTTCCATCTTCTGTTTTTGGAATATCATGCATATTTAAAGTTGTGACTTTAAACATTTGATCACTACCTTCACAATCTGCAGTAGTTAATAATGGTGTAGTTACATATACATAATTTCTTTCTTGGAAATAGTTATGAATTGCCATTGAAATAACACTGCGTACGCGGAATACTGCTTGGAACAAGTTTGTTCTTGGACGAAGGTAAGCTTGTTCACGTAAGAATTCACGTGTATGACGTTTTGGTTGAATAGGGTAGTTTTCTAAGCAGTCACCTAATAAAGTAACTTTTGTTGCTTGTAATTCTACTGTTTGACCTTTTGCAGGTGATTCTAATAATGTACCTGTAATTTCAAGTGTTGAACCTACACGGTATGTTTGAATGTCTGCGAAGTTTTCTAATTCGTTTGCGTATACGCATTGAATAGTTTTGAAACATGAACCATCATGTAAATCAATAAAACCAAATTCTTTTTGTTTGCGGTGGTTACGAATCCAACCTGAGATTGTAACTTCTTTGCCAATATAGTCTTGATATTGGCCTAAAATTGTTTTTAATTCCATTTTTGTTCTCCTTTAACCATATAAAAAACCAGTACTTCCTAATTAAGGACGAATACTGGTATCCGCGGTGCCACCTTATTTATCAATTCGAAAATTGATCCCTCTTTTGCCCTAGAGGCATAGTAATCAGATAACGGTTTACTTCCGAGTGTATCTACTATGAATTCGAAACACTAACTCCTGGGTGTTATTCCTATATATTTCAAATGTTAGCTTCCACCATACCTAACTCGCTAGTTTCTTCCTATATAGTACTTGTTCCATTCTTCGTTGATAGATGTATCTTACTCTAAATAAAATGGACTGTCAATCTTATTTAAAGAAGTCGCGTTTATTAAAGCCGGCTGTCATAAAGCGCCATGCGGCTTTTGAAGATGTTAACCATTCAATCTTAGCGTTGTTCTTGGTATTCTTTAGCATGCCTTCAACTAAGAATTTGGCTACCACATCAGGATAATCTCCTAAAATGTTATAGACTTTCTTTGTTTTTTCTGGTAGTTCAATTTTTTCTTTGTTTCCTAATGCATTGGTAATAAAGTCAGTAATCATAATTCCTGGACTTAATTTACCAATGATAATATTTGTTTTTCTTTCTTCATTTTCTTTAGCTAAAGCTTCAGTGAAATAAGTAATTGCACGTTTGCTTGTGCCATAAATACTTAAACCTAGCATTTTCGCATCATTGGAACCATAACCTTCTAAGTTATAGATAGCACCATGTCCTTGTTGTAACATGTATTCCATAGCAATTTTACTACCCATAACAGCACCTTTTAAATCGACATCGAAGACTAAATCGATTTCTTGTTCTGTTAATTCCCAAATAGCTTTGTCTGGTTGGTTTACACCGGCATTATTGATCCAAATATCAATACTTCCAAATCTTTCTTTTGTGAATGTAACTAAATTTTGTAAATCTGTAGAATTGGTAACATCACATACGCAGTATTCTACTTTTGATGAACTAGATATTTTATCTAATTCTTTTTTTGTGTTCTTTAGGTTTTCTTCTTTTAAATCACTGATGACAACATTTAAATTGTTTTGTTTAAATAGTTTTGCCATCTCAAACCCTAAACCTCTTGCACTTCCCGTAATGACAACAGTTTTCATATTTTCCCCTCCATGCAATCAATTATACCAAAATGGTACAAAAAAAGAACCTGTTAAGGTTCTTAAAGGGTTTATTCTGGTGCCGGATGCAAGATTTGAACTTGCGACCCCTTCCTTACCATGGAAGTGCTCTGCCCCTGAGCTAAACCGGCAAATGCATATATTAGTATATAGAAATTTTAGAATATTTCAAGTGTTTTTATTGAATATGAAAGGGAGGAGGAATATAATAACATATGAACAGATGTTCATATGTTGGAGGTATCAATATGGAACGTATAGCAGTATGTGAAGAGAAACATCATCATGATATTGTAGAAACAGTAAAAGAAAAACTTCCTAGTGAAGAAGTATTATATGATTTAGCAGATTTATTTAAAGTGTTTGGAGACTTTACACGTATTAAAATCTTATGTGCTTTGTTTGAACATGAAATGTGTGTATGTGATATTGCGCAAGTCACAAATATGACACAAAGTGCTATTTCTCATCAATTGCGTATTTTAAAACAAGCAGATTTGGTGAATTTTAGAAGAGATGGGAAAACGATTTATTATTCATTAAAAGATAAACATGTATTTACGATTTATCAACAAGGATTAGAACATGTGAATGAGTAGGTGAAAGATATGAAATTTAAAGTTACAGGTTTAGATTGTGCACATTGTGCGGCAAAATTGGAACATGAATTACAAAAGGTTGATGGAGTAAAAGCGTTAACTGTAGATTTTATGGGACAAAAAATTATATGTGAATCAGAAATGGATGAACATGAATTGTTACATAGATTGCAAGAAGTAACGGATACAGTTGAAGAGGGTGTAATTATTTCATGTATGCATCACCATGGACATAAACATGACCATCATCATGATCACGATCACAAACATTGCGAATGTGGTCATCACCATCATGAAGAACATTGCGAATGTGATCATCACCATAATCACAAACATGAACATAAGCATGAAGAATGTGGTTGTGGGCATCATCACGAACATAATCATGAAGAACATTGTGATTGTGAACATAATTATGAACATAATCATGAACACTGCGAATGTGGTCATGATCATAAACATGAACATCACAAAGAACATCACCATCATGGAAGTAAGAAGTTAAAAGTAGTTGGTTTGGATTGTGCAAATTGTGCTGCGAAATTAGAACGTGAATTACAAAAAATTGAAGATGTTACAAATGTTACCATTGATTTTATGGGACAAAAGATTGTGTATGATTCGAAATTAGATGAAAAACATGTGATTATGAGTATGCAAAAGGTTGCGGATGCTGTAGAACCAGGTGTGATGATTCAAGCATTTGAAGAAGTGCATGAACATCATGAAGCTAAGAATTATATGGTATTGCGTATTGTGGTTGCGGGATTATGTTTATTAGCTTCTTTTGTGTTTGAAGCATATGGATTGTATTTTGCAATATTAGGTTATCTAGTGATTGGTTATGATATTATTTTACGTTCAATTAAAAATATAGCTAAAGGAAATTGGATGGATGAGAATTTCTTGATGATGATTGCGACATTTGGAGCTTTTTATGTACAAGAGTTCCATGAAGCAGTAGGGGTTATGTTGTTTTATCAAGTTGGGGAATATTTCCAAGATTTAGCAGTAAAACGTTCTCGTCATTCGATTACTTCTTTATTGGATTTAAAACCAGATAGTGCGAATTTGAAACATGGTGATCATGTACATACTGTACATCCAGAAGTGTTAAAAGTGGATGATGTGATTGTTGTGTATCCATCAGAGAAGATTGCGGTTGATGGTGTAATTGTTGAAGGTTCTTCTACATTGGATATGTCCATGTTGACGGGAGAATCTTTACCACAAGAAAAGAGTGTTAATGATGAAGTGTTGAGTGGAAGTATCAATTTACAATCGGTATTAACGATTCGTGTTACTAAATTGTATGAAGAATCTACAGCAAGTAAAATTCTAGATTTAGTAGAAAATGCATCGAGTCAAAAAGCAGAAGCAGAGAAGTTTATTACGAAGTTTGCGCGTTATTATACACCGATTGTTGTAGGTATTGCGTTAGTGATTGGGTTTGTTTTACCTTTAATATCTTCACTAACCTTTACTGAAACGATGTATCGTGCATGTATTTTCTTAGTCGTTTCTTGTCCATGTGCATTGGTTATTTCGATTCCGCTAAGTTTCTTTGGTGGAATTGGTGGAGCAAGTCGTAAGGGTATCTTATTAAAAGGTGGAAACTACTTAGAGATGATGACAAAGGTGGATACATTTGTCTTTGATAAAACGGGTACGATTACAACAGGTAATTTTGCGGTAAGTGAAATTATTGGTGAAAATGAAGATATGCTTGCTATGTGTGCACATTTAGAAAGTTATTCTTTACATCCAATTGCGAAGTCTATTGTGAAAGCTTATGGAAAAGAAGTAGATGGAACTAAAATTTCCAATATGCAAGAAAAACAAGGTCATGGATTAGTAGGTATCTATGATGATAAAGAGTTAGTAGTTGGTAATGAGAAATTGATGAAAGAATATCATATTGAGTATCCTAATGTAGATACAGTGGGAACGATTGTTTATGTAGGATATGATCATCAATTCTTAGGATATTTTGTGATTAAAGATGTTATTAAGCAAGAAAGTAAAGATATGATTTCATCATTACATAGTCATGGTATTGAAAGTGTTATGTTAAGTGGTGATGCGAATGCGATTGTACAAAGTGTAGGACAAGAAGTTGGTATTACTGAGTATTATGGTGAATTATTACCACAAGATAAAGTACATAAGGTAGAAGAATTAATTGCTAGTGGTAAAACTGTTGCCTTTGTTGGGGATGGAATGAATGATGCGCCAGTTCTTGCTAGAAGCCATGTAGGTATTGCGATGGGGCAAAGAGGTAGTGATGCAGCGATTGAAGTGGCTGATATCATTATTATGCAAGATGCTTTAGATAAGTTATTAGTATTGAAGAAATTAGCACATAAGACGATGGCAATTGTAAAACAAAATATTCTATTTGCATTAGCTGTGAAAGTGTTAGTTATGATATTAGGTGCTTTTGGTATAGCTAATATGTGGTTAGCTGTATTTGCGGATGTTGGGGTTGCATTATTAGCGATTCTAAATGCGATGCGTGCTTTACAATAAAAGGGTTTTGTCAGATGAAATTAAAATTTGTAAGTTGTATAATATTCTCTAGAGGTGATGTTTGTGCCTAGTATGATTACGCATCGTTTGTTTGCGGATGATATTTTAGCAAATTTACATAATGGAAAAGTAAAGTCTGCCATTCAACAAGCATTTGAGTTGTATTCTATTGGTAGTAGTGGGCCAGATTTCTTCTTCTTTTATGGTGTATGGCCATGGAGAAATAGAGAGAAATCACGTAATTTCCATAAATTTGGTAGTTGGATGCATCATGAAAAAATTGATGTATTATTTCAAACGATGTATACCATGTGTAAAGAAGCACTGAATCCTGAGTATATTAGTTATACAGCTGGTGTATTAGCACACTGGTGTTTGGACCATCAAGCACATCCGTATGTGTTTAATCAAACTGGATTAGGTGATGATCCACATCGCTTTTTTGAGGCGATGATTGATCGAGCAATGATGGATCGTAGACAAATTACCTACAAACAACTAAAACCTTATGATGTTGTGAAATACAATAAAACAACTCATGAACCTATTTATGATTTGTATTCTGCTGTATTAAAAAAAGGGTGGAATGCGGAATTGAAAAAAGAGGATGTTAAACAAGGAATGATTGACATCGACCGTGTAGAACGTTTCTTATATGATCCGTATGGAAGAAGAGTACATTTTGTTCGTTGGTTGGAGAAACCTTTAAAAGTGGAAGGTTATGCAACAAATATGATGATTCCGACTAAGGAGAATCCTGATTGGGATGTAATGAATGAAAAACGTCGTTTGTGGCATCATCCACAAACTAATGAAGAAAGACATGATACATTTATGGATATGTATAATCAGGGATTAGAAATTGCGAAAGATGTATTTAGATGTTTTGAGCAATATCTAAACAATGAACTTTCATTAGAAGAAGCCTTAAAAATGGTTGGTAAAAAGAATTTCCATACAGGTTTAGAAGAACCGGATAATATGAAATATTTTGATTTAGTAAAATAACCTCGTTTGCCCATATACGAGGTTTTTTATTTGCATAATAATGTTTGAAAGGAAGTGAAAACGTTGGCAAGACGCAGAAGAGGTAATACCTATACAACTAGTAGGTATGATACTAATGATATTGGAATTTCAAGTATTCGTATGCAAGAGTGGCCAGAAGAAGATTGTATATATGAAACAAGTGAAGCATTAAGACGTGGTACTCTATTTCCAATTTTGGATATGCCAGTAAGGGAAAGAGGAGGAAAAGGTCGTGACTAGATGTGAATTATTACAAAAGATTCATGAATTAGATTTTGTACTACAAGAAATTGTTTTATTTTTAGATACACATCCATGTGATGAATGTGCTTTGGAATATTATTGTTGTTATCAAGAAGAGTTAGAATGTTTAAAAGTGGAATATGAAGAATTATATGGACCATTAATGAATGAAACTAACTTATTTGGTGAATGGGCATGGGTAACATCGCCTTGGCCTTGGGAAGGAAGTGAATTCTAATGTGGAAATATGAAAAACGTTTACAGTTTCCAGTGAATATTCGTAATAAAAATCCTCGATTGGCGAAATTGATTGTTACACAATTGGGTGGTGCTGATGGAGAACTAGGAGCTTCAAATCGTTATTTGCACCAACGATATGCGATGCCATATTCTGAAATTAAAGCGTTATTAACTGATATTGGAACGGAAGAAATGGCACATGCGGAAATCGTAGCTACTATGATTTATCAATTAACTCAAGGAGTAACTACTCGTGAAGTGCGTGAAGATTATGCAGCTAATTTTGTGGAACATACACTCGGTGTATATCCACAAGATGCGACGGGTAATCCATTTCATGCATTAGCTTTCCAATCGAAAGGAGATCCAATAACGGATTTAACTGAAGATATGGCAGCTGAACAAAAGGCTCGTACCACTTATGAAAATCTAATGATGATGACCGATGATGAAGATGTTC
This sequence comes from Erysipelotrichaceae bacterium, assembly GCA_017561055.1. GTDB lineage: Bacteria > Bacillota_I > Bacilli_A > Erysipelotrichales > Erysipelotrichaceae > RGIG4607. The sequence continues at coordinate 5,083 of JAFZDT010000063.1, read as the reverse complement.
TAAGTGTTCTTCGTTTCTTGCGTCAAAGAGAAATTGTGCATTATCAACGATTTGCGGAAGCGCTAGAATTAGTGAAATGTCGTTTGAATGAAGAAAACTTCTATGCTTATAATCCTGCATTGAAATGATGTGGAAAACTCAGGAAATCTGAGACAAAATAGTTTGTTGGGTATGGTATAATACGTTTGTATATATCTCCTATACAATTTAGAAAGCCCAGTGTTGTCGGACACTGGGCTTTCGTTATGGGGAGCACAACATAATTCTTACATTATTATTTTATCCATAATAACTTTAGACATTCTTTTATGAGAAAATAATGTTTGTACATAAAATCCAAAAGAATGATGTATTCAAAATACATATTATGTTTTCTCCTATACTTGTATTTTGAAGTATTTGTTCTTACCTCCCCTCACAAGTGCTTCTACTATATCTATTCTTCAAATTTGAGGAAAAATCCTACCTAAAAAGTGGTTAATATAAAAAAATGCACTTTCGTGCATTAGAATCTTCGATCTCGATCATTATCAATGTCTCGAAAAGAACGGCGAGTAGGATTTTCAATCAAAGCAGTTGTTCTAAATTCATGGGTATGACCATCATTTCTAGTAGTTCTTCCTTGTAAGAAGTGGGTGTGGCGATTTTGTCCAACAGCGATGGCTGTAGAGGTTCTACCACAGAATTCATGTTCATGGTTTTCGTGTGTATCGGTAGTGAATTCTACTTCATGTACGTGGGAATTTCCGGTACGAATGGCAGTTGAGCTAATGGTTGCGAAACGGTGGTTATGTGGTTCTTCGCAACGTTCATCTACAAAAGAGGTGGAGCCTGTTACTTCATGAACGTGATCATTGCATTCAAAGTCTTCATTTCTATTACGATTATTTGTTGTCATATGTTCCTCCTATAGGCATAGCCTAATCTATACTATGAAATGGAAAAGAATTGATAAATATGTATGCCTAATAAAAAAATAGGAATTATTTTCATTTTTATATTGACAAAGTTTTATGTGTAAGTATAATAAAAGTAGAAATGATTTCTAGTTTTGGAGGGCTACTTATGAGAAAGAATTATTCAAAACAAAGAGAAGAAATCAAACAAGCGGTGTTGGAGCATCGTACGCATCCAACGGCTGAGGAAGTGTATGGCTTTGTGAAAGAAAAGGATTCATCTGCTAGTAAAAGTACGGTATATCGTAATTTACATGAATTAGTAGCAGAGGGAGTAATTCAAAAGGTGGTATTACCTCAGGGAATTTTCATTTTTGATGGGGATGTGAGTGAACATAGTCATGCAGTGTGTAAGAAGTGTGGAGCAATATTGGATATTCCACTAGCACTTGAAAAGGCACAACAAGCAATGGCTGAGGAATATGGATTCCAAATGAGTTCATATCACGTTCTATTAGAAGGATTATGTAAGAATTGTACGGAATAATGTAGAAAGAGGAAATTAACAATGGCAAACTTAAAAGGAACAAAAACTGAACAAAATTTATTAGAAGCTTTCGCTGGAGAATCAATGGCTAGAAATAAATATACTTTCTATGCTAGTAAAGCTAAAAAAGAAGGATATGTACAAATGTCTGAAATTTTTGCTGAAACAGCTGCAAATGAAAAAGAACATGCTGAAATGTGGTTCAAATTATTACATGATGGTGTACCTACAACATTAGAAAACTTAAAAGATGCGGCTGCAGGTGAAAACTATGAACATGAAGATATGTATGTAAGAATGGCTAAAGAAGCTCGTGAAGAAGGTTTTGAAGAAATCGCAAAAGCATTTGAAGGTGTAGCTGCTGTTGAAAAAGCTCATGAAGAAAGATATTTAAAATTAGCTCAAAATATCGCTGATGGTATTGTATTTGAAAGAGATGAAGTAGTTGTATGGAAGTGTGGAAACTGTGGACACTTACATGTTGCTAAAAAAGCTCCAATGAAATGTCCAGTATGTGACCATGATCGTGGATACTTCCGTATTAAAGAAGAAAATTATTAGGATAAACTTAGGCTACGCAAGTAGCCTTTTTTATTATACAATATGGTTAAAAAGAGGAGAGATGTATATGTTTAATTTTATGATGATTGTTCCATTATTGATTTTTGGAGCTGTATTTGTTTTTATGATGTTTAATATGGTAGGTATGTTTACAGGACGTACTCAAAAAAGAATGATGAATCATGCTATGAAAACTATGAAGACAATGACAGATGGTTTGACAGATGGCAATGGTGGTATGTCTAATAATTTAAAAGACATGGTTACAAATTTGACAGAAATGCAAAAAGATTTATATGAAGAACACGGAGAATCTTTTAAAGACTTAGCAAGAATGCAAGGTGAAGTAGAAGCTGAAAAGACTCGTGCAAAAGCGCAAGCAGTAAAAGATGTTTTTGGTAGTGATACAAAAGTAGATCCATCAATGTTTGCTGGAACAACTAAAAAGATTACATGTAAGAACTGTGGTTCATTAGTAGACTCAGATTCTATGTATTGTAAGATTTGTGGGAAAAGACCTTTCTAGTACTGAATAGTTTATTATTTAGCCTTTAGTAGGTGATTTGAATGAAAGTTAATATATTACAAGGAATTGAAGGAGCTAAACAAGCAAAAGGTGTTGCTGTAATTATTGATGTATTTCGAGCATTTACTGTGGAAACGTATTTAATGAAAAATCATGCCTATAAGATTATTCCTGTGGGGGATGTAGATTTTGTTTATTCTTATAAACATGTACATCCTGATGTTGTTTTGATAGGAGAAAGAAATGGTAAAATCCTTCCAGGATTTGATTTTGGAAATTCTCCTTCAGATGTAGATAAGATAGATTTTACAAATAAGACCATCTTACACACAACAAGTGCTGGTACTCAAGGTATTATGAATGCTAAATGTGCAGATACAATTATTACAGGTGCATTGGTAAATGCAAAGGCTATAGCACAATATATTTTAAACAATAAGTTTGAGGATGTGTCATTAGTTTGTATGGGACTTGGTGGAGTTGAGGAAACTGAGGAGGATACATTGTGTGCGAAATATATAGAGTCTTTATTATTAGGAAATGAATTGAATATTACCGAGGAAATATTACAATTACGATATACTTCTGGTGCTAAATTTTTTGATGAAACACAAATAGATTTTCCTATGGAGGATTTTGCGTATTGTACACAGCTCAATGTCTTTGATTTTGTATTAGAAGTTGTGAAAGATGATTTACCATATATGAAACGGGTGGATGTATTATGAAAACAACAATATTAGATTTAAAAAATAGTGCATATGAAAATGGCAAAGTGTCTGGAACATATTTTTCTCAACAAGTGAAAAAGGAAGATGTACAGTCGTATTTAAATCTTAAAAACATAGATAAATGTAAGTTTTTGTTGGATCGATTACAAAAAGAATATCCAAGATATTACGAAGAAGTAAAAGGTAAGGCGGATGGTCTTTGTTTAGATGTTTTGGAGTATTTTACTTGTTTGTGTCCTGAGATAAATAATTATAGTGTTGAACATTGTACGTCTATTATTGGTAAGAAGGATAATGGGTATTATGTATTAAGTCATAATGAAGATGATATTTATATTGATGGTAATTTTTGTTTATCAAAGGTGTGGTTTGATGATGAACATTGGTTTATGACAAATGATATGTTAAATATGCCATTTGGTAATGGTTTTAGTTGGAATAGCTATGGGATTGTAAAAACGATTAATTATTGTCATGATGAGAATGTAAATTTAGATGCTTTCTCTCGTTATTTTTTACAACGACATATTTCGGAGGCTTGTTCGCTTGAGGATGTGATTCAGCGCTGTAAAGAAATGAAAGTTGCTAGTGGTTTTCATGTGATTGCATTAGATATTCATAAACAAGAAGCGATTTCTATTGAAGTGTATAGTGATGGCATGAGTGTACTTCCAATTGAAACTGTGTATGTACATACGAATCATTACCTTCATAATCAGCATGGTGAAGATCCTAAGGTGGATGAAGGTAGTAATAGTGTATTTCGTTTGGAAAAAGCAAAAGAATTGTTAGGTACAGAATATACGAAAGAAGTATTTAAGGGTATTTTAGATTATCATAGTGGTGATAATGATACTTCGATTTATCAAGATAAGAGTACAGCGAATATTACTTTGACTAATATTACTTTGGATACAGAGTTGGATGAAGTAATTTTAGATGTTTATGTAACAGATGGAAAATTAGTATTTAATAAATAAAAAACGTCTCTAATTAGAGACGTTTAACTTTTAACATGGAGCGGATGACGAGAATCGAACTCGCGTAGTCAGCTTGGAAGGCTGAAGTTCTACCATTGAACTACATCCGCAAATGGTGACCTCTCAGGGATTCGAACCCTGGACCCACTGATTAAGAGTCAGTTGCTCTGCCAGCTGAGCTAAGAAGTCATTTATAATGCTTTAGTATTATAGCATCGTAAAATTTAAATTTCAATAAGAACTTTTAATAAATATCAAAAAGATGTTATAATTGAAATGTCTTTTTTGGAGGATGTATTATGAAGAAGTTTTGGTGGCTAATTTTTCCAATTCTAGCAGTAGTAATTGGTGTTTGGGTATATTTCTTTCCGCAATTGGAATTGCATGTTAATGGTGAAGAAATAATTGAATTGGATTATCAACAAGAGTATATAGAAGAAAATGCTACAGCAACTGTGTTTGGTTTTGATATTTCGGATAAAGTGATTGTAGAAGATTCTGTTAATACAAATGTATTAGGTGAATATCTTGTAAAATATGAAGTTTCTTTTGGAAATGTAACAAAATCATTAGAACGTAAGGTTGTTGTTAAGGACTTGAGTGCTCCTATGATTACTCCATCGTTTGAAAAAGTGGTATATACACTTCAAGAAGAAAAGGTAGATTTCCCTTATTTTAGTGCAAATGATGCTTATGAGGGTGATGTCACAACTTCGCTTACAATGGCTAAACAAGATATGAATTATATTGGTGTGCATTTTGTGCCTGTGAATGCTAGTGATAGTAGTGGGAATATTGCGACATATCTTCAACCTTTAGCGATTTATGATACTTTTGATGGT
>JAFZDT010000062.1 GCA_017561055.1 Erysipelotrichaceae bacterium | reverse complement strand
TTTAATTGAAGCCATATTTACAACAGTTGGACAAATACCTTCTTTTTCAAGTTCTGCAGCCGCTTTCAATGATTCTTGAACCATTAAACCACACGCTACAAAGGCAATATCCTTACCTTCTTTTAATACTTCACCTTTACCAATTGTAAATGTATAAGAATCATCATGTACATCCTCAACAGCACTACGACCAAAACGTAAATACATAGGTCCTACATGTTTAGCCGCATATTTAGTAATTTCATATGCTTCTTTACCATCACATGGACAAAGAACTGTCATATTTGGAATTGCACGCATAATTGCGATATCTTCTAATGCTTGGTGAGATGCACCATCTTCACCAACAGTAATACCCGCATGAGAACCACATACACGAACATTCAAATGAGGATAACAAATACTATTACGAATCATTTCAAATGCACGACCTGTCGCAAACATTGCAAAACTACTAGCAAATACAGTCTTGCCACTAGCAGCTAAACCAGCCGCAACCGCCATCATATTACCTTCCGCAATACCCATGTTAAAGTGTCTAGATGGATCAGATTTTGTAGCTTCAAAAGATTTTGTACTCTTTGATAAATCCGCATCTAACGCAACAATATTAGGATTTTCACTAACTAATTCTCTAAGCGCATTTCCATACGCATCTCTAGTTGCCATTTTACCCATGTACTATTCCCCCTTTAACTCTTCTAGTGCAATTGCACATTGTTCATCATTAGGAGCAACACCATGCCATCCGGCTTGATTTTCCATATAAGAAACACCTTTACCTTTTACAGTATTCGCAATAATTGCTGTAGGTCTTCCTTTATTTGCTCTAGCTTGTTCTAAAGCCTTCGCAATAGAATCAAAATCATGTCCATCACAAGTTGTCACATACCAATTGAATGCTTCAAACTTCTTATCAAATGGTAATGGATTCATAACCTTCGTTACATCACCATCAATTTGTAAACCATTATAATCAATAAATACACATAAATTATCTAATTGATAATGCCCAGCAGACATCGCTGCTTCCCAAATTTGTCCTTCCTGAGATTCACCATCTCCAACAATACAGTACACGCGATGATCATTTTTATCCAAACGATTCGCTAAAGCCATACCCACTGCACAAGACAATCCTTGACCTAAACTTCCTGTACTCATATCCACACCAGGAACATAGTTCATATTTGGATGTCCTTGTAAACGAGAATTAATATGACGGAATGTCATTAATTCTTCTTCAGCAAGAAAACCTTTTTCACTTAATACAGCATATAATGCTGGTGATGCATGTCCTTTACTTAACACAAAGCGATCACGATCTGTAGAATTCAAATTATCTGCATTAATATTCATTTCATTAAAATATAGCCATGCCAAAATATCTGTACAAGACAAACTTCCACCTGGATGACCAGAAGCTGCTTGGTGCACCATTTTTACAATGTTACGACGCATATTTTGAGTATGAACCATCAATTGTTCTTTCGTTAACATGTCAATCCTCCTAATATTTCAATTTATTTTATCATACATTTGTACAATTAACCACCAATTTTCACAAGTAGCTGATATTTCTCTCCAATTTCCACAAATTTCAATAAAATCTCTTTATTCATTGAAGCACAATCACGATATGCATATTCGCGATTCAACTTACGATACTTACTTTCACCCATACGGTGGAAAGGTAAAAGATCCACTCTAGAAATACCAACAGAAGAAATAAACGAAAATAATTCCTCTACATCATTTAGATTATAATCTTCAATCACAGGTATTCTAGCTATTATTTTATCCTTATTAATACGCTGTAAATTACTAACAATAATCTCTTTATTCGCACCAATAGATGACAATTTATTGGCATCATAATGCTTCATATCCCATAAATACAAATCCACATACGCATCTACTTGCTCTAAAACACTCCAAGATACTTGTCCTGTTGTTTCTAAAGCCACATGATACGCATGTTCTTTTAATGCTTTTATCAAATCCACAATATGAGGATGTACTAACGCTTCACCACCACTAATGGTAATACCACCACCACTGCTTTGATAATACGCATCATCCTTTTTTATAATATTCAATATTTCTGTTATCGTCATTTCTTTATGTACCAATGCCAAAGCATTATTTACACAAGCCTCCACACACTTGCCACAACCATTACACATCGATTGTTCTATTACAATCTTATCCGTGTATGTAATTGCTTTTTGCTCACAACAATTTACACAAGCAAGACACCCTACACAACGATTTTGGGTGTAGAAAACTTGTTGATGAAAAGCTTGAGACTCAGGATTTGCACACCATGGACAACGCAAAGGACACCCCTGTAAAAAGATCACACTACGAATACCAGGACCATCATGAATCGCAAAACGCTCAATTTCAATGACTTGTAATTTATCCATACAATACCCTCGAAATCAATTCGTCTTGTACATCACTTTCTAAATGCACAAACACTGCACTAAATCCACTCACTCTAACAATCAAATTCGGATACTTTTCAGGATGTGCTTTCGCATCTTGTAACACTCCATGATCCACAACCGTTACCATTAAATGACAACCACCTTTATCAAAATAGGTACGGAATAAGTGTTTAATCACTTCACGCTTTTCATTAAACATACTTGGAGTAAACTTAATATTTTGTACCGAACCACCATGATACTTCGCATCAAACTTCGCTAAAGAATTCAATAGTGCTGTAGGACCAGACACATTTGCACCACCAACTGGATTATTCGCAGGATTCATAAACATAAAATCCTTACGACCATCCAAAGAAGCCGTTGTCATTCTTCCCCACTCCGTATTCATTTGATTATTACTAATCACAATCAAATAATATTGCATACCCTTATCGATACCACGATTACGAACACCTTTAGCCACATATTCATAGAAATCATTCGCTAAAGTATCTACATCTTCTTCATCATTACCATACTTATGGCACTTCATAATATCACGATGCAATTTTTCATAACCCACAAAATTCGCATCCATAGCTTTTACCATTTCAGGTAATGTATATTTCTTCTCATCAAACACCAATGTCTTAATCGCAAATAAAGCATCACTCACATTGATATTGCCATAGGTTTCATTTGTACCACCTAAATAACGCACACCACCATCTAATAACGCTTTACCTCTAGCGATACAATCATCCATCAAAATACTTGCATATAAGAAAGATACTTCTTGATTCATAATTTCATAACTACGATATTGATGTTCAATGGATAAATCTAAATAATAATCCAATAATTCTAAATAACTTTGATAATATTCTTCAAATGTAGTAAATGTACTTGTATTAGGCACATCTACACTTGCACTCTTATCTATGCCATCATAAGGATCTACTCCTTCATGTAGTGACATATTCATAATCTTTAATAAATTGATAACCGTATTCGGTGTACCAACACTTTGTCCTTGAATTACAAATTCACCACAACCAAAAGGTACATATTGACAAGCAGCTTCATAATCCACTCGCATACCATACATCACCGCCGGTACATTTACATCATCATTATATAAAGTTGGATAGGTAGCTCCCATTCCAATACAATCATAGGCCATATCCATAATATCTTCCGGTGTTTCTTTATCAAATCGCAACGTAAATTGTGGTTCCACATAACGACATTCTTTTGTCACTTGTAAAGCTAAACGAGTAAAGACATCTGCTTCTTTAGGATGCTTTCTACCTTTTCCACCTACAATAATACGACCATTCACTGTGGTTCTACGATTTTCAATCATTAACCATAAAGATTTCAAGATACGAATCGCTTCAGCTTCAGTTAAAATACCATTTTCCATGTCTCTACAAACAAAAGGCCCCAGCACATCATCCAAACGTCCATAGTTAATACAACCAGCAATCAATGCATATACCCAAAACAGTTGTAATGCTTGATGGAATGTTTCTGGTTTCTTATATTGAATATGTTCTAAACTTTGATAAATACGATACACATCATCTTTTCTATCATCACTAGCCCCAAGATACTTTTCATAACTATCTTGTTTCAAAAACTCAATGACTTCTTGTAATAAAGTTAATGCTTGATAAGAAGCTGATAGAAAAGCATTGCTTTCTTTAGCTAAAATCTTAGCCTTCAATCCTTCAATACCCTCATCCAACAACAAATCATATTTCAACATCATGCCACTTAAACGAGCGGTTGATAAAAACGGATGCTTACAATCCACAAAACGACCAGCATGAATTTCATCCAACATTTCTTGGCAATATAAACTTTTTACATCATGATCTAACCAATAATCATACAAAACTTGTACACGAGGTTGATCAATTTCTGGCAATTGTTTTTGAAAATCACGAAGTTTATTAAATACACAATAATGTCCAACCCCACCAACAGAAGTTACACAACCAAAACCAATTGGTAAAAAATCCAAACGACCAGCAATTAAATCTCGATCATTTAAAGGCTGAAATAATGTTGGATATAACACTTTTAAACAATTCAATTCTCTTTGTTCTTTACCCAATGATAAAGACTCTTTATGTACTTTGGTATACAATTCCATGATTTCCAATTGCTCAGACAAAGGTTTAATACAAGGAATCTTTTTACTTACTTCAACATTTTGTACACCATCTACTTGTACACGTTTCATATTCATCACTCCAATCAGTGTTTTGCTTTTTCTGCATCTCTCCAGTTATTTTGATATCCACTTAATAAATCCACAAAACGCTTCGCTGTTAAATGTGGACGCGTAATTGCACTACCTACAACTACCGCATGTGCACCTAAATAGATGCACTTCATCGCATCTTCAGGTGTATATAAATGACCTTCCATCATGACATAGGCTTCATCTTTAAATTCACGACACATAGAGGCAAACATACGATAATCAGCACCTTCAATATGCGCAGTTTCTTTTGTATATCCATACAATGTTGGCGCAATGATATCTGCACCATTTTCCACCGCATGACGTGCTTCTTCCATATCTGAAATATCCGCAAAGAAAATCGCATCAGGAAGTGCTTCTTTCGCTTCTTTCAACAAATCCCAAGCCACTGTTTTTTCATGTGTAATTTGTTTTGTACAATCAAGCGCAATAATTTCTGCACCAGCTTCCCAAATAGCATATACTTCTTTCATTGTTGGTGTAATAAACACATCTGTATCCTCATGCCACACTTTCCATAATCCGATAATTGGCAAATCCACTTTTTCCTTAATTGCACGAATTTGTTCAGGACTATTAGCACGAATGGCTACAGCACCAGCCCATTTCGCTGCTTCCGCCATTTTCACAACCATATCTTCTGTATAGATAGGATCATCTTTTTGTACCTGACAAGATACAATTAAACCATTTTTCAAGGATTCTAATAACGCTTTTTTCTTTGGATCATTTGTTTTCATAATATATACCTCTTCTTATAGGGAAATTATAGCACATCCCAAGTATTTTGCTGGTAATTCTCTCACTTTTTTATTAAACTAAAGCCAGGAGGAATCACTATGTTAAAAATCTTTTATTTAAAGAATTGCCCGTATTGTAAAAAAGCTCAAAAGTATTTAGATATTCATCGCCCAGATTTCCCAAATATTATGATTCAAATGATTGAAGAAAGTGAACAAGCAGAACTTGCCAATCAATATGATTATTACTATGTACCTTCTTATTTCTATAATGAAGAAAAACTACATGAAGGCGCTATTACTGAAGAAGAACTATTAAATATTTTAAAAAGCATACAAAAAAGCCTCTAATTAAGAGGCTTTTGTCATTTCGATTTCAAACTCATAGCGATCTTTACGATAGAACGTAGAATCACAACTGATCAAAACATTTTTATCATTATACGCTTCCGTAATCACTTGTAATGTTGGCTCATGACTTGCAATTTGTAACAATTCCGAATCATTTTCTGGTTGATCACCAACTTTAATGTATTGATACCCATCTCCCAATACCATTCCATATTTATTTTCGGCTAATGCATACAAAGAATCTTTCGATAAATCTTCTTGATACACCCAAGAAAAATAATCTGGATGCAAATACGTATGTTGTACACACATAGGAATATCATTTACATAACGTAAACGTTCCACATAAATAGCATCCTCAAAATCTACACGGTGACATTTATTACGCATTTCAATAGGTAAAGGTCGCACATCCATCGTAACAATTTTACTAGTTACCTTATGTCCACCACTTTCAAAACGAGAAGTAAACCCTTGTTGTTGTAAAACGCCTTCACGAATGACGCCCTCTTTAACAAACGTTCCTTTTCCCTTTTCTCTACGTAATAACCCTTCAGAAACTAAATCATTAATGGCACGAACAACCGTTATACGACTCGTATCGAATTGTTGCCCCAATTTAGATTCCGACGCAATCAAATCTCCTTTTTGCCATAGACCAGAACTAATATTCGCGCGAATATAATCCTTAATCACCATATATTTTGGTTTTTCTGACTGTATCACTGTAATCACCACCGATACCAATTATACACCTTTTTCCATTTTTTAACTATAAATACGCAAATAGATACCTACAACCATGCCAATTAACGCTGTCACAAGCACAATCCATGGTGGAGTAGATGTACTTGCCGTATCAACAAACGGTACCTTTTGATTCACAATTTCGATTTCATACACTCGATTTTCATCAATAACAAGTGAAATCGCTTCATCCAATTCCATATATCCTATCAAAGTTTTAACTTCTTCAATCTCATATTCTCCATACGGCAACATAAATACCAACTTACCAGCTTTATCCGTACTTCCCATTTTTTCTATACCATTATTTCCCGTTACCTTAAATTCTACATTTTCTAATGGTTTTTTATCTTCATCACATTTATAGATGTGTAATTTTACTTCTTTCCATTTATTCACAAACGTTTTTTGTGTATCTTTCACAACTTCAATTTCATGAATGGTTGAATCCAAGACATATTTTTCATCTACAAATTGTTCTTGTACATAATAAGTGTTTGGCACTAAATGACTAAACACCAATTTCCCATTCTCATCCGTTTCTTTTACCATCAACACCTTTTGCATATTCTTATCATCACTAATCGCAAAACGTACATGAGCTAATGGTTCTTGATTCGTATTGGTTTTCAAGATTTCTAATTGATAATCAACAACTTCATTAACGATATCATATTGATATGTTTTTGTTGAAGATTCGATGGTCACATGAAATGGTTCTATTGCATGATATCCATCTTTTGTATTTTCTATAACAGTATACTTCCCATAGGGCAATAAGATACTAGCCATTCCATTTTCATTTGTAATCATCGTATCTACCAATTCATTTTTACTATTATAGATTTCAAACTCAAAATTTTCTCCAAACTCCGTATTCAACACTTCGCCTTGATATGTATGTACATATTTCGTAATTTCTATGTAATTTTTAATCACTTCATCATAACAAGTAACTTCCTTTTCAAGATTTCCCTGTTCTTGTTGATAGGGAACATAAACTTCTATAAGCTCTGGATTGATTTCCATACCAATAGGCGCAACTACTTCTTGTACATAATATGTAGTATTCACATCCAACAATGTTTGTACAATCCCTTCTATACCGCTTGCCTTTACATGTTCTATAACCGTACTTTTATCACTAGACAACACTACATACTCAGCTCCATCTAAACTAGCACTAGAAGCCTCAAAATCACTGGTAGATCGTGCATCTTTTTTAATTTTTAACTCAAACTTTTGTTTACTATTCTCACAAACGACTTTAGTACATTCATTCTCAGTTATTACAAATGAATAAATATTCATATCTTTAATATACGGTTCAATGGTATCTACTTCACGATAATAATACGTACCTACAATTAGATTTTTTACTTCTATTTTCCCTTCTGTATTTGTAACATATCGTTGTACACCTTCTTTAAAATTCGAATCATGACTTATCTCAAAAACAACACCTTCTAAACCTTTTTGCGTTTCTTTATCAATCTTAGTTAATTCAAAATCACCTAATGCATGTACTTCAAGAGTCAATTTCGCAACCAAAGGTTCCATAGCACCCTTTTCCATGGTCACAAACGTTTGAGAAGATTTTGCTTTATTAGCACTAATAAGTGCCCCTTCCACTTGAACATCACCTTTACGCAAGACAATTTCAGCCTGTTCTATAGTTTTTTTCGCAGAAATACGTAACGTTTGATCCACCTTTTCAATTTCTAAATCATCCCCATCATAATCAACAACATAATCCTTCAAAACCATATGTTCATCAAACAATTCAATCGACTCACCTACACACATTTTAAAAGATTGTCCATCAAAAGAAACCGTTTTATCATGATCCGCAAGTAATCTTTTCATTTCATTCACTTCTTTACTCACATCATAATTACCAGTAAAATTACTATTTTTCGCATAATACTTTACATTATAACCCAAATGTTCCCAAATCATCTTTTGAGTAGCTAAATAATAATTTTCCGTTTGATGATTCTCATAAGCATATCCATAAAACATAATTTTAGAAATCTCATTACGCTTCCCTTCATCAAGAACTGTTTGAAAATCATTAGAACTATAGTTAGCACTCAAATTTATTTTAACTAATGGATCAACACAAAAGCCAATTTGACCTTTATAAGTAATTAAACTCATATCCGACCACATAAAATAATTACCATCCGATTTTCTAGTTACTTTCAAAGGAACACGAATAATTTTAGACACTTGCACTGCACGATTTTTACTTGACTCTACCATCGATACTGCCTTCGATGCATCTTCTGTTTCCCCAGCTAGAAAACCATTCTCTGCTTCCACAAAATACGCATCATCATACCCCAAAACAACAATACAACTACACATTAGTAAAACAAATACCATTAAAAAACCAATAAATTTCTTCATAATATCCCTCCTACTAACTTATACGCAAAAAAAAGAGAATACTCCTACCAAAAGTACTCTCTTTTTTCAATTTTCGTACAAAAAAAGTTATCCGAAGATAACTTGTATTAACAATGGAGCGGATGACGAGAATCGAACTCGCGTAGTCAGCTTGGAAGGCTGAAGTTCTACCATTGAACTACATCCGCAAAAAGAAATGGTGATCCCTGGGCGATTCGAACGCCCGACCCTCTGATTAAAAGTCAGATGCTCTACCAGCTGAGCTAAGGGATCAGTTATAAATGGCTGGGGTGCCTGGATTCGAACCAGGGAAATGCCAGAGTCAAAGTCTGGTGCCTTACCGCTTGGCTACACCCCATCATGTAAATGGTGGGGAGGGACAGATTCGAACTGTCGAACCCAAAGGGAACTGAGTTACAGTCAGTCGCGTTTAGCCTCTTCGCTACCTCCCCGATAAAAATGGTGCCGGATATAGGACTCGAACCTACAACCTACTGATTACAAATCAGTTGCTCTGCCAATTGAGCTAATCCGGCATTTCATAAAAATGGTGGAGGTTGACGGGCTCGAACCGCCGACCCTCTGCTTGTAAGGCAGATGCTCTCCCAACTGAGCTAAACCTCCATCTTCACTGTTTAGTGCCTTAATAATATATCATGTAATGAATATCATGTCAACACTTTTTTTAAATTTTTTTCAAAATCTTTTCAAATTTATTTCGTAAGATTTCGACCTCATTTATAATACAACAATCAAATACATAATGCAAGTACTTTTTTTATTTTTTTACAAAAAAAGAAGAATTTTTTCATTCTTCTTTTAATTGATATATTTTGCCTGTAATTCATTAATATAATTATCATAAATATCATGTACACGTTGATAATGATAATTAAACACCTCTGGATTCACAGAACGATCTACCGATTGACAAACATCCATTTCAAATAATAATTGATGCGTCATTTCATGGTGACGTCTTAACTTTTGTACTAATTCTTTTTTCTTTCGTAATAAGATTTCTTTTTCATATAAATCCAATTCATTTTCAATAACCTTCATTTCATAATGAATTTTACTTAAATCAATTTCCTTATCATTCTTTAATGCATCCAAAATTTTATCTGATTGATGCCACATCTTAATAACGATATCATCCAAACGATTGACATTATAATAAGGGAAAATTGTACAGTTAACAAATAGTGCAACACCAGCTCCCACAATTGTATCTAACAAACGATTGTATCCATAGAAAATTGGAGTCTTATCTGTATGTACCATAATCGCTAATAAAACAATACCACCAATCGCAATCGAACCATTTAATTTCAAAGCATTACAAATTAAAATCATGATAATAATACCAATTCCACATAAGAACGGATTACCACGATCTACATAAGCTAATAAAATACCAACAATCGCACCAATGAAAGTTCCCATAATACGATTTCTACCCATCTTCATAGAATTCATCGCTGTCTTATCCATTGAAATAATTGATGTCATAGCCACAAAAAATGGATATTCTAAACGCAAGATATTTGAAACAAGTATAGACAACGTTACCGCAATACCCGTTTTAATTGTACGCAAACCTATTTTCTTAAACATAGTCTCACTCTCCTAAAAACCAAATGTGATTATATACCTATTTTGTATTTTTAACAATAAAAAAAGCCTTTCACGAGGCTTAATTTTTAGAATGGCGGAGGAACTGGGATTCGAACCCAGGCGCCGCTCTCACGACCTGTCGGTTTTCAAGACCGATCCCTTCAACCACTTGGGTATTCCTCCATGTATGGTGGACCCTGTAGGACTCGAACCTACGACCAACCGGTTATGAGCCGGTAGCTCTGAC
>JAFZDT010000061.1 GCA_017561055.1 Erysipelotrichaceae bacterium | reverse complement strand
TGTACTTGGCGATATACGAAACTGATTGAATCAAAACCACAAAGAATTTAAAGGTTGACCACATAAAGTTTAAAGGATAAGATTGACCACAATTTCGTTTAAAGGGGTGACCACACCACAGCATTATTTATATTACTAACAAAAATGGCCAAACTCAGTTTGACCATTTTTTATAATCTATAACTACTTTATCGCAACTTCTAATGCAATCTTCATCATATTTTTAAAAGATACTTCTCTGTCTTTAGCACTCATATGTTCATCGGTTACTAAATTATCACTGACAGTCACCAAACAAGCCGCATGTTTTCCCAATACTTTCGCATTAGAAAATAACGCAAAACTTTCCATTTCCACAGCTAAACAACCAAATTCATGTAGCCAATCTCTTTTCGCATGTTCTTCTACATAAAAGATATCACTAGAATGAATTCTTCCAACACTATAAGGAATTTCATACTCTTTAGCCACATCTATACACTGTTGCAATAACTTTTCACTAGGCACTTGAATATCACTCTCATCAAGATTTTGTACTTTCGCAAAACTGGAATCACTCCAACAATCTTCTGCAATTAATACATCTCCCAATGTTAATTCCGTAGTATAACTACCACAAGAACCAATACGAATAATATTCTCTACATCATATTCCTTATACAATTCATAAGAATACACACCAATACTAGGCATACCAACTCCACTACCCATTACCGATACTTCTTTCCCCTTATACAATCCTGTATATCCAAACATATTACGAATCGTATTAAATTGTTTAGGATTCTCTAAAAATGTTTCCGCAATATACTTCGCTCTTAATGGATCTCCTGGCATTAAAACCGTTTTTGCAATATCGCCTTTGTTAGCTTGATTATGTGGTGTTGACATAATATTTCCTCCTATTATCTATGTATAGTATAACACGTTTCAATCAGTGATTAAAAATCGACAATTAAACATGTGATTGAACATACTTTTTACATAATTCAATTAAATTCTCAGGAACATTCAATAGTTTAATCACTTCATCAAAGGGTAGATTTAACTTTTCGATTAATGTTACTACTGTATGAATCTTTTCTTGCTCAATTCCTCGTTCGATTCCTTGTTCAATTCCCAGCTCAATTCCTTGTCTTTTTCCCTTTTCCAAAGCTTTTTCTTCAATTCTATCTGCCAAATTACACATAGCATTCATCTCCTTTTGCATATTTTCATTTACCTTTATCTGATAATTATTTTCTAAAATCATTTTCTTTTCATCTAAAGTTAACTGATTCGTAAATACCACTTCTAAGAATTTTAAAAACTCATGTTGAGAACTTTCTTCACCCAAATAGATAATCACAATAAGTAATTTATCATACTCATCTAATGCAACTATATTATAACCTACTTTTACATCCTTAAAGAGTGAAAAGCAGGTTATGCTATTCTCTTCCTGTTTTGTTGGTGCATCAAAACATATCCAAATAGAAACAACCTTTTGTAATTGATCATACTCTTGATTTTTAAACACTCGATTGTATTGATATGCAATTCCATATCCCGAATAAACAAGTGCTCTATTATGTATTTTATATTTTAATTTAGCTGTTCGTTGGGCTTCTATATTAATAAATGCACCAATAGAACAGCGACTATTAGGTATAGATGCTCTATAAAACACATCATATTTGATGTCATCAATGTCATTTGTTATACCAACAATTTTATCTGTAGCATTTCCTTCCTCAATACATTTTATGACAGTATCCATATCATAGTTTTTATATTCAGATATACACCCTTTCATGATTTTAGCTAAAATCACCTTGTAAGATAATATACTTTTACATTGTTTATTATATGCCTCTTTATATTTATCCATAATGATTACCCCCTACTTATATATACGCAAGATATTAGGGAAATCCCTACTGTTGGATACATATTTTTGGATAAAAAAAGAGAAATGCTTAACAATTCTCTTAATCTAAGATTTATAAATATACATAACTACTAAAGTTCCTAAAACAGGAAGTATCAATGATAAAACATTACTAACCATAGTAAGTATTCCTACTAAAAATTCAATATGTAATAATTCGAAAAAGACTATAACTACAATTACAACAAAAGTAGATGCGAAATCTCCAATACAACCAATAATAAAATTGCGTAGCCAACTACCATCATACTTTAAAAATTTTGCGGCTATCCAACCATAAAGAGTATGTTCGATTACAAATACAGCTATAGCCAATAACAACGATAACAATCCTGACACAACAATTCCTCCTTATGTATACTTCTATTTTACACTATATATTAAAAAAAACAAAGACCTTACGATCCTTGTTTATCTTGTTACTGGTTTACGTTTAAATAACATATAAGCAAACATGACTGCTAATAAGAAAGCAATCGCAGATACAATGAATGACATCTTTGGATGTACACCATAAATGAATCCTGCCAATAATGACCCACCTACACTACCTAAAGCACACATTGAATTGTATAAACCAACCATAATTCCATTATCTACATCATTAAAGTAGGTAATACTTGTTTGTAATAATGGTTTATATACGGCATTAAATCCAAAGAATACAACGTTCATAATAATGAAAGGAACTACTGCATCTAATGCTACAATACTCACCATCATCGCAAAACAAATAGTTAATACTGGAATAATTGATTTAATAACATATGTTTTCTTTAATAAGTAATTACAAATCGTTGAGTTGGCAATAAATGCAATAATACCAACTGCTGCTTTTAACAATCCATTATAAGATGGAGGGAATCCATATTGATCTTTAATGAAATAGTTAAAGCATTGTTCATAACATGTTGATGCGAATGTTGTTAAAGCACAAACAGCTAAGAAACAAATAATCACTGTTGTAATTACATCTTTCGCATCAATTAATGCTTGGAACGGATTGGATTTTTGTAACACTTCTTTCATTGGTAAATGTGTCATTGTTTCTTGGTTATCATCCAATAAGAACCAATGCATTAAACCAATCAATGCTAAACCAAGGGCTTGTACATTAAATGTTAAAGCAATAGAAATATCACCTAAGAATCCACCAATCATAAATCCGAATGCTGCTACAACCGCATTAATGGTTGCACTAGTAGCCAAATCACGACCACGAGTTTCTGCTGGTGAGTTATCAATAACATATAAAATGTTATTAACTGTAATACCACTAATGAATACCCCACCAACTAAACGGGCAATCATAATACCTAATTCTGATGTTGACCAACCAAAAATCAATTGAGCAACAGCATAACCCATAAAACAGAAACCTAATACTTTAGAAATACCAAAGTTTCTAGATACTTTTCCCCAAAATGGAGAGAATACAAAGTTGGTAATAGACATACAAGCAAAGGCTACACCAAACATATAATCATGTAATTCTAAATTTTGAATAAAAGTTGGAGTAATTGGATGCGCAAAGTTCGCAACCAAACTATATAAGAAGATAAAGATAAATAATCGAAAAACAGAAATCTTTTTCATACTATTTAATTAAATGGAATTTATCTTGTCTTCCAGCAATGTAGTGTGCTTTATCATTTGTAAATAATACATCCGTTTCAGCACCTAATGTTAATACGATATTCCAACTCTTCACTTCATACTTACAGTTTAATTCTAAAGAATAAGCTGTATCATTGTACATTGGATAATCACCACAACCTGGCACACCACCTTGCATATCCCATAAACCAATTGTAGGACCTGCCGCATGACCGTGGAATCCAATTGGGTGTGTATAGATACATGGGTTAATTCCTTCTGCTTTTGCTTGTTCTAATGATAAAGCAAGAATTTCATTACCAGTTCTACCTTCTTTGAAATTAGAAATTGTAATATCTTGAAGACGATTTGCGGCTTTTAAAGCATCTTTTAATTCTTCAGGTGCATCTGTTTCATCTAATTTCAATACATATGCATTTTCTTGTGTATCTGTACATAAGTTCAAATATTTCAATCCAACATCACAGTGTAATAAGTCTCCAGGCATAATTACTGTTTCACCTTCAACTTCACCGATGTTAGCACGTCTTACACTTACTTCAAAATCAAACCAAGGAGTTAATCCTAAATCGATTACTTTTTGCATCATCCAGTATTTAACATCCATATTTGTAGTTACACCAGGTACTACAACTTTACTTGAGAATGCTTCCGCAATCATTGTATGAGCAATTTGCATAATACCTGTATAAGCAGCCATTTCTTTTTCAGAACGTGTTTCTAACCAGCCAACACATACAGCATCAGCAGGTACTACTTTTGCTTTTAATTCATCATCGATTGCACCCATAATATCTGCATACAATTGATGAGATAAACCATCCGCAAATGCAAATGTACTAGATGTATTCAAACCAATTTTTGTAGGATTGCATTTCTTCAACATACGATTTAAACATTCTAATTGTGTTTCTAATGGAGCATCATCATTCTTATTCGGATCAAAAGGCATTAAGCTTTCAGAATCTTCCCAATTTGCCCCCTTAGGATTTGTCCATACAGATTTATAAATACCATCAAGACCAACACCTGGACGAGTTAAAGCATAACGAGATACTGTACCATCTTCTTCTAAATGGAATAATAAAATTGTTAAACGACGAGCTGTCATCATTGCACAAGGTACTAATGTTTTTAATACTGGATCTTCATTGTATTCTCTACAAGCAACTACCCAAGTATCAATTTCAGCACGTTTCATAACTCTTGGTAAAATCGTATCCAAACGTTCTACTAACCAACCATTTAAAATTCTCTCTTGTTCACGATAAGACATAATCTTATCTTTTAATCCATCTGTTGAAGCAACAGATGTTACTAAAAACTGTTCTTTAGAGATTCCCATACTAACACCCCTCTAACACAAAATCTCCATGTTCCATAATTACAACTTCTTCACCAGACTCTTTAATTCCCACTACTTTAAATTCTGGTGTACCAATCATAAAGTCTGTATGACTCACCGCCACATTGACTCCATTAGCCAATAGTTCTTCTTTACTCATATCTGAGCCACCCTTAATATTACTTGGGAAAGAAGTACCAAATGCTAAATGACTAGCCGCATTTTCATCAATTAATCCATTAAAGAAAATACGATTTAATTGTTTAATTGGTGATTGTTTTGATACTAACGCCACTTCACCCAATTGGCGAGTATATTCATTTTTAAATAAAGTATCTTCTAAACACTCTACATTTTCACTAGCACTACAAGAAATAGCCTTACCATCTTTAAATGTAATACTAAAATCTTTTACTAGTTTACCAGACATCATTAATGGGAAAGAAGCTACCGCAACCCCATTTACAGTACGATAATCAGGATCGGTAAATATTTCTTCTGTTGGCATATTCGCAACATAAGGAGCATTTACTTTACTAGAACCCATATCTGCCGCAGATGTCCAAATATGATTCTTTACTAAATCCATTGTTATATCTGTACCTAGTTCACTTGTAATATGTAACGACTTAAAGTTATGTTCATTTAACTTCTTAGAAATCTTAGCCATATCTGCACAATGAGCATGCCAATTATCTACAGGATCTGTATCGGCATCCACACGCATCATATAGCATAATTCTTCTTCTAATTTCTTATATGCTTCTTCATCAGATAATTCTGGATACAATTGCTTTGCCCAATTCATACTTGGACAAACTGTACCAACCCATTTTAAAGTACCTGCATGAATGTATTTACGTACCACATTACGTACTTCATTACTAGCAAATCCTTGTGCTAATAACTTTGCAGTATCTACATCATTATTTAATGTAGGATAACTAGACATAATACCAATTTGTACTGCATTACCATCTCTTAATACAGAATCTACACTTTCAAGTTTCCATGCAGAAACTTCTTTAAGTGTTTCTTCATCACAATGTAATGCACGCAAATGATTAATTTCAGCATCTTCAATATGTACTACAACATCTTTAGCACCCATCTCAAATGCTTGTTTTGTGACTTCAGTAGCTAATTGTAGCCCTTCTGTACATGTTTGTAATAATACCGTTTCACCTTTTTGTAAATTTACGCCAATATGAAGTAATGCTTTCGCATACTTTTGACATAATGTATTATCCATTATTTTTAGCCATCTCTTTCAAGATAACTTCTTTAATTTGAGAAACGGCTAAATCTGTATCATTGTTGTAAACAACATTTTTGAATAATGGCGCAATTTCCATATCCATTTTTGCTTTATTAATACGACGAGTAATACTTGCTTCATCATCTTTATAAAGTAAATGAATTTGTTTTTCTAATTCTTCTAAGCTTTCAGGCATAACGAAGAATGCTAAAGCATCAGGTACATTTAATTTAATTGGACCAACACCTTGTGCTTCAACTTCAATTAAAACATTTTTACCTTTACTACGTAAGAATTCTACATGATTCTTTGGAGTACCATAGTAATAACCATTAAATTCTGTATATTCTAATAATTCTTTTTTCTTAACAGCATCCGCAAACTCTTTATGAGAAACGAAATAATAATCTTTTCCATCTACTTCTTCGCCTTTTGCTGGACGAGTTGTCATAGAAATTGAATAAAATAATTTCAATTCTGGATCATTTAATAAACGTTCACGAATAGCTCCTTTACCAACAGAACTTGCTCCACTTAAAATAACAACTAAACCTTTTGACATATCTATATCCTCCCTTATTTACAACGACTTACAATATTACGCAAAATTGTATATGTACGATCAAATGATGCTAAATCTAAACTTTCATCTGGTGTATGAATATCTTTTGATACTGGACCAACTGAAATAATATCCATATCATTAACTAAAGCTTTAAATACACCACATTCACAACCACCATGAGCAGCTAATTTCACCAATGGTTTACCATATAATTCTTGAACCACTTCATCATAAATATCACGCATACCACTCACTTCACTATAGTTCCATCCAGGATATCTAGCACCTGTTTCAATAGCGAAACCTAAATGTTTTGCTAATAATTCTAATTGACGAACTAAATGGTCAATACCACTTTCAATGGCACTACGAATTGATACATGGAATGAAATATGTTCTTCATCCATTTCCACAACACCTAAGTTTAAAGATGTTAATGTTAATCCTTCAATAGCCATTGAACGATGCATAAATCCATTAGGCATTAACATTGCATAATCTAAGATAGCATCACTTACTGCTTGTGTTAGTTTTTTAGACTCTGTTTCCACTGGTTCAAATTCCATATGGAATCCAGCATCACTAAATTCTAATTCTATTTTAATATCATTTTCTGTATTGAAAAGACTCTTTTTCAATTCTTCAACATTTGTATTAGAAGCAAATACCATATCCGCTTCACGAGGAATGGCATTATCCTTTAATCCACCATTGAAGTTAATTAACTGGATATCACAACCATTTATTTGTGCTTCTTTCAAAATACGAGCAACTAATACATTGGCATTTCCTTTTTCTTTGTGAATTTCTCCACCAGAATGTCCTCCGAATAAGCCTCTAACCGCAACACGATAACAAGCATCCGCATTTTCTTCCCATTCTAATTTCTTAGAAATGTCAGCTCTACATCCTCCAGCACTAGATAATAGTGTACTAACTTCTCCACCACCATCTAAAGAAATCATACGATGTGCTGAAATATCTTCGGCTTTTAAGTTCATTGCTCCAAATAAACCAACTTCTTCTTGTACTGTGAAAATACATTCTAAAGCAGGATGTGCTAAAGTATCATCTTCTAAGATTGCTAGCATATAAGCAGCACCTGCACAGTCATCTGCACCCAATGTTGTACCTTTTGCTTTTAACCATCCATCCTCTACATATAGTTGTAATGGATCTGTTTCAAAGTTGTGATTTGAATCTTTGTTCTTTTCACAAACCATATCAATATGTGCTTGAATAATCAATGGTTCTGCTGATTCATAACCAACACTCGCTGGTTTATACACAATCACATTCCACATATCATCTTGCATGTATTTAAAATTGTGTGCTTTCGCAAATTCCACAATATAATCACTTAAAGCTTTTTCATTGTAAGAACCATGCGGAATCTTTGTTGTTTCATTAAAATAGAAACAATGTCTTTTACTTAAATCAAACTCCATAACAAACCTCCTATTGGATATATTTACCTATCCATTCTGTTATTTCTGTTAATCGTTTTATACGATGTAATGGTTTACCTGTTCTAGATAAATCATGATTTTCTTCTTTGAATGCTACTAATTTAGTAGGCACTTTACGACATTTTAATACAGTATACAATTGAATTGCTTCACTAATTGGACAACGATAATCTTCAATTGCATGGATAAACAATGTAGGTGTTTGCGCATTGTTCGCAAACTTTAATGGTGACATATTCCACAATTCATCATGACAATTGTAAATGTCTTTAAATTCTTGTTCAATTGGGAAATCAATACCATAATCACTATTACAAACTTCAGTTACCCAGTTAGAAATCGAACGTTGAGAAGCCGCAACCTTGAAACGATTGGTTTGGGTAATGATCCAGTTAGTCATATATCCACCATAACTACCACCAGTTACTGCTAAACGATTTTCATCAATTGGATACATTTCAACAACTTTATCTACAAAATCCATTAAATCTTCATAATCTAATGTGCCCCAAGTACCACGTAAATCGGCATAGGCATTACCTCTACCATCAGATCCTCTTGGATTACTATACATCACAAAATACCCTTGTGATGCCCAATATTGCATTTCATGATAGAACACTTCACCATAAGAAACTTTAGGTCCTCCATGAATATTTAAAATAGCTGGATAAGTTTTATTTGGATCATAGTTATATGGCTTTAATACCCATCCAACCACTGGTGTTTCTTTATCTAAAATCATTTTTTCAGGCTTAGCTACATAAGCATCCTCTAAAGTTGTATTGATATTTGTTAACTTAACAATATCATCTTCTTTAACATATACCTCTTGTAACGCTTGTTCTTTTAAGCCAATCACATACATCTTACCATCTACAACTTGTAAATCATCGACACTACCTTCATAAGATACAATCGTTTTCAATTCTTCAGGTGTAAATTCAAATACAACCGATCTAGATTCACATGCAGAAATAAAATATACATGACCATCTACTTTCAAATAGTTTTTATATTTTCCATAACGACAATCACTACCAACTGCATTATAGAAAGAATAATCAGAATCTAATACTAATTCTAATTCATAGTTCTTTAATTCATAGAACTTATTATTTTCAGCTGCACCATACTCTTTCGCAAATGTAGCTAAAACCATAATTCTATCTTGATAATAAAATACTCTAGCTACTTGTGCACCTGGATTATATAGTTCTGTAATTTCTCCACTATAGAAATCTACTTTATAAATATGTGCCCATTTATCTTTTACATCTGTAAAATCATTTGCTGAAAAGATAATACTATTTGCATCAAAATCATAAGATTCTACATCCATAGTAGCCTTTGTCAAACGAGTAATCTCTAATGTTTCTTTATGTACTTTAAACAAACATTCACGATTTCCATTAATAATTCCAGCTCCATTAAAGAAGAATGGATATTCATCAAAGACTACATAGTCTTCATTTGATTTCATATTTTCTAAATCTTTATCTTTTTGTTCATTTGCCCACAAATGATAATCCCCTTTGTGACAATTGATACTTGCACTTACTAAGTAATATTCATCATTAAAATCAACGATATTACTAACTGCAAGTGGTAATGTGAATGCATCTTGCAATTCACCATTTTCAATATTTAATGTATAAAAATGAGTATGAACATATTTGTTATCTTCATCATTTTTAACAACTAATACTTTATCTTTTAAAGCAAAGAATGGTGTACGCTTATCATCTAGCAACACCTTATCTTCTTTACTATTTAAACTATATGTATGTAACCATTGGTGATAATTATTGTTTTCCATATCACACTTTGATTCTACAAATAACAAATTGTTGTTATAGTTTTGTAAATTGGATAGAAAACTAAATTTTGTTAATGCATCTAATGTGATAGGTTTCATAATATTACCCCTTTACTTTATAAATTTTATCTCTATTTTCTGCTAAGAAATGTACTTCATTATCAATTAATAGTACACTTTCTTCTGTGAATAAGAATGTATCTCTACCATACATATTTAAATGTTCACAGGTATTTAATTCTAATGCATAACCTGTATGGTTATGTAATACTAAATCACCTTTAACAGGTTGTGGTCTTTGATCAGTAAATAAACCAATCATTGGACCAGCCGCATGTCCATGGAATCCCAATGGATGGGTATATAACATTGGACGAATGCCTTCTTGCTTACCTTGTTCTAAACTTTCAACAAACACTTCATTTCCTGTTTTACCAAGTTTCATATTATTTCTTACGATATCTTGGAAGCGATTGTTACGAGCAAATGCTTGTTGCAATTCTTCTGGAATTTCATCTTCATCATCTTTTAAGACATAACACAAACGTTGTGTATCTGTACATAAGTTAAGGTAACGAATACCAAAGTCACAATGTAATAAGTCACCTTTTTCAATGACTGTATCATCTGTATGCATACCATCATGTCTTTGTAAATCAATCGTAGAATCAAACCATGTATAAATACCACGATTATTTGTTTCTTGTTCCATGAAATTCATAAGATCGGTACATGTAGTTTTACCAGGAATAATATTTTCTGCACTAAATGTTTTAGAAATAATATCCATTGCTTCATCCATTACCATTGGATATACTTCTAATTCTTTAGCTGTTCTAGTTTCTAATAAACGAATACCAATTCCATCTGCACTAATAAATTTATCAGTAAATTCTTTTGGTAATTCTTTCATCATTAAACGATATAAACCTACACTTAAACCATCAGTATATGCATAATGATCAGAAACATTAATTGCAATGTTTCTTGGATTCATTCTTGTTAATACACGAGTTAATGCTTCCATTTGAGTCTCATTGTGACGATCATAATCTTGTGTATAATACTTTTCTAATTCATGGTCTGGTAAGTTTACACAATATTTAACATAATTGTCATTTTCAAAGCCTAATACTAATAATGTAATTCTTCTAGCAGTAGGGAAATGAGCAGGTGTTAAAGCATGAAAAAGTGGATCTTCATTGTATTCTCTAGACGCAATAATCCAAGCATCCACTTCACACTCCTTCATCAAGCTTTCCGCTAATTCCAGACGTTGGGCTAGAATTTCATCTTTAATACAATTTTGATCCACTAAATTCAACATTTTATTTTCCTCCTAGATACGAATTAAGATTAGTTCTCTTTGTGGTTCTACTAACCATTCTGTTCCATTTTCAGTGATAACTACATCTTCTTCAAGACCAATGCGACCTTCAGCAATTTCTAAACTTGGTTCGATTGTGAATACATTTCCTACTTGAAGTGGTGTATCAATCAATTCTGGACGGTTGTAGCGAGGACGACGATTTGCTAAAATCGTTCCACCATCATGTGTCACATGTCCTACTTGATGTCCTAAAGCCGCATTCCAAGAATCAAAGCCATTATCAACTACCATATGACGAGCAATTTGGTCAACTTCAAATCCTGTAACACCAGGTTTCATAAATTCTTTTGCTGCATTTACAGCATCACGAATTAAGTAGAACGCTTGTTTAACATGTTCTGGAGCGTCATCTTCATCATCTTTTAATACATAGTACATACGTTGTAAATCTGAACAATAACCATCTTTACTTACACCGTAGTCAATATTAATTAAGTATCCCTTAACAATTGGAGTTTCAATAATTCCCATATGTCCACTTGGAACATTAGGGTCAACACTTACACCAGGACATTGAGAATCAACCCAACTCATGCCATAGCCTTCTTCATAAGCTACATTGTGTAAGAAATTAAAGATATCTAATGAAGTTGTTCCTTCTTTACAGATTTCAGGAACTCTTCTTAAATATTCATCAGCTTTAATTGCGCAGTGTTTAATCTTAGCAATTTGACTAGAAGTTTTACGTCCACGTACTTCAGAGATAATTGGGAATGCACTAACTGTTTCAACAGGAGTTTCTAATTTATCCAATACACTCTTAAGTTTCATGTACATACCAACTGTTAATCCATCAGCACTAGAGTCATCACTACAATAGTCTAAAGCTAATACTTTAGGTTTGATTTCTGATAAGACTTCAAAGATTGTTTCTTCCATAGTTGTTGGGTATTCATAGACTTCATCGATACCATCAATTAATTTGTATCCTTCAACATCTAAAGGAGAAACAATAGCAAGACATTTTCTATCAGATGTAAAGATTAATGTAGTCGCAATAATAAAGTCCATATCACCTAATACTGGTAATACTGGTTCACTTTTCATAATGCTTTCACGGCCAGTTATTAACCATGCATCCACATTGTTTTTCTTCATCACATCATAAATAATAGGTAGTTTTTCTTGATCTAATTTCATAATAAACTTGCTCCTTATCTAAAGAAAAGGGAGTTCTAAAGAGCAGAACTCCCTTTAAATAATTGCTTAAATTATTTTGCAGGTGTTGATACATACCAGAATGTGTAGTTACCTTGTGGAGAACTTTCCATACCAGTTGTACCAGCAGCAGCTAAAGCGATTTGTTTGTATCCGAATAATGGACATGTGTAAGACATTTCTTGTACTAAATATGTTTCAGCTTCATGTAATTTTTCGATACGTTCTGTACCTGTTAATAAGTCAGCTTCAGCTAATAATTTGTCATAGTGTGCATCACCCCAAGTTGGTTTACCATAAAGGTTTTTAGAGTTAGCCATTTCTAAGAATGTTGTTGGGTCCATGTAGTCAGCACTCATAGCACCACGAGCTAATTCGAAGTTACCTTGTTGGTCACGGTCATCGAAGAATGTACGTAATTCACCAGTTCTTAATGTTAAGTCGATATAGATATCAGCTAATTGAACTTTTAATACTGCAGCAACTGTATCATGCATAGCAGCTTGGTTGTAGTAGTATTCAAGTTTTAATGGGTTAGCTTCACTGTAACCAGCAGCAGCCATTAAACGTTTAGCTTCTTCTTTATCAGTTTTGATTAATTGGTTTTCAGCGTCTTGTTCAGCACGGAAGTCACCGTTTACACCAGCAAATCCCTTAGGAACATAACCATATAATTCATAGTAAACTTCACCAGCATCTAATGCAGTAACGATAGCAGAACGATCGATACCTAATTGGATAGCTTTACGAACGTTAACGTCTTTTAATGCATCTAAGCTTCTGTAAGCATTCATCATTAAGTAGTAGTTGATTACAGAATCAGAGATTACTAATTCAGGTTGACCAGCATAGATCTTTGTTACTGAAGAATCAACGTTAGAAGCGAAATCGATACCACCTTGTTGGAATGCCATTAATTGAGCATCTGGGTCAGGCATAATTTTAGCAACTAATTTGTTTGTTGGAATGTTAGCAGCATCGTAGAAGTATTCATTTTTAACCATAACGATTTCTGTAGCATTGTCGATTGATTCATAAACGAAAGGCCCGTTTGTTGGGTGTAAGTTAGCAGCCCAAGTGTAATCTAATTCAGGAGCAAAGTCTTTACGTAATGGATAGAATACACCAGCAGTCATTAAACCTACGAAGTAGTCACATGGTTTTTCTAATGTGATTTCGATTGTGTAATCGTCAACAGCTTTAATAGCAACATCTGTCATGTCAGCGATTTTAGCAGTTGTAGCATCAGCACCATAAGCACTAGCACCCTTAACATAGTTACGGATGAAGTAAGAATAGTAAGAATCACCAGAACCTAAACCTAAAGCACGTAACATACCATATACATAGTCACCAGCAACAACTTTTTGTCCATCTGACCAGTAGTTGTTTTCAGTTAATTTGAATGTATAAACAGTTCTTGAAGCATCTAATGAATAGTCAACGCAAGCGTTTTTAACAGTTGAACCATCAGCACCAATTGAGAACAATGGGAAGTATGTTTGGTTCAATACATAAGAAGCAACAGAGTCACTAGCGATTGCAGGGTCTAAGTAGTTTGGTTCCCCACCTAATGCATAAGTGAATGTGTCTTTAATAGCACCAGAATCACCGTTATCTCCTTCACCGCCACAAGCAGCTAATGAGAATACCATCATCATTGCTAATAAAGCTACTAATAATTTTTTCATCGTGTTTTTCATAATATTTCCCTCCCTTATCTTTCATACAAGAAACATGAAACAATACGATTACCAACTTGAATTGGTTGTGGTTTTTCTTTGAAACAACGTTCCGTTGCTTTAGAACATCTTGTACAGAAAACACAACCTTCAGGTGGATTAATTGGAGATGGGATTTCCCCTTCCAATATAATTCGGCTCTTCTTCTTCGCTACATTTGGATCTGGAATCGGAATAGCCGATAATAATGCGACCGTATATGGATGTAATGGACGATGATATACATCATTAGATGGTCCACATTCCATCATATGGCCTAAGTACATAACTCCAATTCTATCAGAGATATGTTTTACCATGCTCAAATCATGAGCAATGAATAAGTATGATAATCCCATTTCTTTTTGGATGTTTTTCAATAAGTTAATAACTTGAGCTTGAATAGAAACGTCCAATGCTGAAATAGGTTCATCACAAACAATGAATTTAGGATTTACTGCTAATGCTCTAGCAATCCCAATTCTTTGACGTTGTCCACCAGAGAACTCTGCTGGATAACGGCGAATGTGGTCAGGTTTTAAACCAACGATTTTTAATAATTCTACAACTCTAGCTTCTCTTTCTTCGTCAGAATTGTAAATGTTATGAATAATCATTGGTTCTTTAATAATTTCACCAACCGTCATTCTAGGGTTTAATGATGCATATGGATCTTGGAAGATCATTTGCATATCTTTACGGAATTCTTTTAATTCCGCACCTTTTAATTTAGAAATATCTGTTCCATTAAATTCAATAGAACCATCTACTGGATCATATAATTTAACAATTGTACGACCTAATGTAGATTTACCACATCCTGATTCACCAACTAATCCGAAGGTTTCATTAGGATATACCTCAAAACTAACATCATCTACAGCTTTTACGATTTGTTTTGGAGCAAACAATCCTTTTGTTACATCGAAATGAGTTTTAAGGTTTTTAACACTTAAAATTGGCTTTTCACTCATTTATTCATCGCCTCCTTTTGATTCAACCAGCATGCACATTGATGTGTGTCGCTGAATGTTGTAACTTCAGGTGGATATAACTTACACACCTTCATCGCTTTTGTACAACGATCCACAAATGGACAACCAACTGGTGGATTTAATAAATCAGGAGGTGATCCAGGAATTGGAGTTAACTCCTCTTCATCATCATTTTCAGGATTTGCAATACAACTTAATAAGCCATGTGTGTATGGATGTTTTGGATTATAGAAAATTTCTTTATCTGTTCCAATTTCAACAATCTTACCACCATACATAATTGCAATACGGTCACATAACTTAGCAACTACTCCTAAGTCATGAGTAATCATAATAATTGAAGAATCAGCTTCATTTCTTAATTTTTCAATTAATTCTAATACTTGAGCTTGGATTGTTACGTCCAATGCAGTTGTTGGTTCATCCGCAATAATTAATTTTGGATTACAAGCCAATGCAATTGCGATAACGATACGTTGTCTCATCCCGCCTGAGAACTCAAATGGATATTGAGTAATACGTTTTTCAGGAGAAGGAATACCAACCAATCTCATAAGTTCTAACGCTCTTTCACGAGCTTCTTCTTTAGTCATATTTGTATGATTCAATAATGGTTCAACCAATTGTGTTTCAATCTTTAATACTGGATTTAAGAATGTCATTGGATCTTGGAAAATCATAGCCATTGAGTTACCACGAATTCCTGCCATCATTTCTTCATATTCTTTTTTAGTAGCGAATTGATTACGAGAAATATCTTTTCCATCGAAAATTACTTTCCCATCAGCAATCACTCCGTTTTCAGCTAATAAACCAATGATAGAATACATCGTTTGGCTTTTCCCTGAACCAGATTCACCTACAATACCAAGCACTTCCTTTTCACCAAGTTCAAATGATACATTACGTACTGCTTGAACTCTACCTTGGTCTGTTTTAAACTCTGTACACAAATTTTTAACTTCTAATAATGCCATAATCTAAAACCTACCTTTTTGCCTCAAGTGCTTCACCTAAACCATCACCAAGGAAGTTTAATGATAGAATAGTTAAACAAAT
>JAFZDT010000060.1 GCA_017561055.1 Erysipelotrichaceae bacterium | reverse complement strand
ATGGTTTACCGATTGAAAATAAAATGCCTGCTTTAGGATATGATCGTAAGAAAATGTCTGTGGCTGATTTTAGAACTCGTTGTCATGAATATGCATTAACTCAAGTAGATATTCAACGTAATACAATGAAACGTTTAGGAACAGTTGCTGATTTTGAAAATCCTTATATTACTTTAACTAAGGATTTTGAAGCTAACCAAGTTCGTTCTTTTGCGAAAATGGCGATGAAAGGTTTAATTTATCAAGGATTGAAACCTATTTATTGGTCACCAGAACGTGAAAGTGCGATTGCAGATAGTGAAATCGTTTATTTTGATAAAAAAGACCCAACTATCTATGTAGCATTTGATGTTCAAGATGGTAAAGGCGTATTAACAGATGAACGTTTTGTTATTTGGACAACTACTCCATGGACAATTCCTGCTAACTTAGCAATCTGTTTAAATCCACGCTTTGAATATGCTGTTGTTAATACAGAAAAGGGTAAATTAATCGTATTATCTACTATGGTTGATAAATTATGCGATAAATTCCATTTAGAACAAAGAGAAATTATCAAAACTTATCGTGGTCAAGAGTTAGAAAACATTACTGTTAAACATCCATTCTATGATCGTACAAGTGTTATCATTTTAGGTGATCACGTTACTGATGAAGATGGTACAGGATGTGTACATACTGCTCCAGGTCATGGTATGGAAGACTTTATTGTTGGTTTAAAATATGGTCTACCAGCATATTGTCCAGTAGATGAAAAGGGTTGTATGATGGAAGAAGCTGGTGACTTCTTACAAGGACAATTCGTTACAGATGCTAATAAAACTGTTACTAATAAATTAGATGAATTAGGTAATTTATTAGCATTAGAATGGGTTACTCATAGTTATCCTCATGATGAACGTATGAAAAAACCTATTATCTTCCGTGCTACTGTTCAA
Organism: Erysipelotrichaceae bacterium; assembly: GCA_017561055.1. GTDB lineage: Bacteria > Bacillota_I > Bacilli_A > Erysipelotrichales > Erysipelotrichaceae > RGIG4607. Next base: position 5,866 of record JAFZDT010000060.1, on the reverse strand, counting down.
TGGTTTGCGTCTATTGAAAAGATTCGTGAAGAATTATTAAAAGAAATTAAAAATGTAAAATGGGAAAATGATTTTGGTGAAGTACGTTTATATAACATGATTCGTGATCGTGGTGACTGGTGTATTTCTCGTCAACGTGTTTGGGGTGTTCCAATTCCTATTTTCTACAATGAAGATAAGAGTCCAATTATGGATGAAGTAGTATTTGAACATGTTGCGAAATTATTTGAAGAATATGGTTCAAATGTTTGGTTTGATAGAGAAGCTAAAGACTTATTACCAGAAGGTTATACAAATGAAAAATCTCCTAATGGAGTATTCACTAAAGAAACAGATATTATGGACGTTTGGTTTGACTCTGGTTCAAGTCATAACATCTTAGAACAACGTGGATTTGGTTATCCAAGTGATTTATACTTTGAAGGTAGTGACCAATATCGTGGTTGGTTCAACTCTTCATTAATCGTTGGTGTTGCGACAAATGGATGTTCTCCATATAAGAGTGTATTAAGCCATGGTTATGTATTAGATGGTAAAGGCCGTAAGATGAGTAAATCTGAAGGTAACGTAATTGACCCAATCGCTATCGTTGACAAATTTGGTGCTGATATTCTTCGTTTATGGGCAGCAAACGTTGATTACAAACAAGATATGCGTATTTCAGATGACTTAATTAAACAAGCTACTGAACAATATCGTAAGATTCGTAATACATTCAAATTCATGTTAGGTAATATTGATTCATCTGATTTCAATTATGAATCTAATTATGTTAAATATGAAGAATTAGAAAGTATCGATCAATACTTAAAAGTTCGTTTAGCTGAATTAGTAGAAGCAGTTAAACAAGCTTATGCTCATTATGATTTCTTAGATGTTACTGGATTATGTACAAACTTCATGACAAATGAATTAAGTTCATTCTACTTAGATATCGCAAAAGATATTTTATACATCGAAAAGAAAGATTCTAAACGTCGTAGACAAGTTCAATCTGTAATCTATGATTGTGTTGAAGCATTAGCATTATTGTTAGCTCCAATTTTATCTTTCACAACTGAAGAAGTATATGATCACTTCACAGGTAAGAAAGCTGCATCTGTTCATTTGAATGATTTCCCAACAACAGATGTATATACAAATGCTGAAGAAGTAAAAGCATTATGGTCAAGCGTATTTGCTGTTCGTAATGATGTATTAAAAGCATTAGAAGTAGCTAGAACTGAAAAAGTTATTGGTAAACCATTAGAAGCAGTAGTTACATTAAATGTTACTGATGAATATAAAGGTTTATTAGATACATTTACATTACAACAATTAGCACAATTATTTATTGTTTCTAAAGTAGTTACTACTGAAGAAGAATTACCAGTATTCGAAAACAGTAAATGTGGTGTTAAAGTTGAGAAAATGAATGGTCATGTATGTCCACGTTGCTGGAACGTATTTGAATCATTAGAAGAAGATGGCGTTTGTACACGTTGTCACAATGTATTAAAGGACTAAGGAACGATTAATTCGTCCCTTTTCTTTTTTGTTTATGATAATATGAATACGGTGATATTATGGAAATTAATTCTTTACAAAATAATAAAGTAAAAGAGTGGTATAAATTACAACAAAAGAAATATCGTGATGAGACAGGATTATTTATTATTGAAGAAGAGCATTTAATTGAAGAAGCGAATAAACATGGTTTAATTCAACATTTATTAGTTCGTAAGGATGTACAAAACATCTTTAATTTAGAACCGATATTTGTTACTGAAGAGATTATGCATAAGCTATCTTCTACATCTTCATTAAATAAATATTTAGCGATTTGTAAGAAACCTCAAGTAACATCAAATATGAAACGTTGTTTTATTCTTGATCAAGTACAAGATCCAGGGAATGTAGGTACTATTATTCGTACAGCGTATTCATTTGGGTTTGATACCGTTATTTTATCTAAGAATTGTGCGGATGAATATTCAAGTAAGGTTATTCGTTCTTCTCAAGGAGCAATCTTCCATATTGCAATCATTCGTGATGATATTCATAAACAAATTGTAAAATTAAAACAAAATGGTTGTACGATCTATGGAACAAGTTTAAGAAACGCCAAACCATTACAAGAATATAAACCACATGATAACTTTGCAATTGTTTTAGGCAATGAAGGTAAAGGTGTATCTAATGAAGTATTAGATGTTTGCGACCATCATGTATTTATTGAAATGTCTCAATTTGAGTCTTTGAATGTAGCAGTAGCTGGTGGCATAGTAGCATATCATTTTAGAAAGTAAGCATAAATCGTTTAGATTTATGTTTTTTATTTTTGTGTATAGTATAATAAATATATAAAGATTGGATGGCGATTGTAATGGCTGAGAACAAATATAAAACTAATCTATTTTTTAAATATGTAGTATTTATTGTTGTTTTGATTTTGGCTTTGTTGATTGGTAATCGACATATGCATATTAGTAAATATGGTGAGTGGGAAGGGAAGACATTTTTACATATTCAAAATCAGTTTATGATTAATGCTCCAAAGGGTGATTGGATTGATTTAGAATTTTATGACTTAACAAGAGAAATGACTTTTGTGTATGTGGATAGTTATAATTCAATTGTGAAAACTTGGGATAATGAATATGCATGCCTTAGTTATTGGAAATACTTTGATGAATCCGGTCAACCATTATTATTAACGGTAATTGAGACAAATAGTTCTTTTCCAGTAGAAATGACTGAAACAGCAATTACAACACAAGAAATTATAATTGATGGAATAAATATTCGTTATAATCAACCAACTGTAGAAGAAACAAGTACCTTTGTATTAACCATTGAGTCAGAAACAAAGAAAGTAACTGTTGAGCTGCCTTCGTTTAGTTTAGATCCGTTATATTCAGTTTTAGAGTTTATTTGGAATGATTTTCAGTGATTGCAACTGAAAGTTGGTAGATTTAAACTGTAAAATTACTAATATTGTAAGTGTAAGGGGGTTAGATTATGAAGTTTGGTGATAATTTAAAATATCTAAGAAAAGTTAATAACCTATCTCAAGAAAAACTTGCAGATAAATTAGGTGTTTCTAGACAAAGTGTTTCTAAATGGGAGTGTGGGGATGCTTATCCAGAAATGAAACATATTATTGTATTATGTGATTTGTTTCATTGTAAGATTAATGATTTAGTTCATTCCAATTTAAGTGATATCAATGAATTAGATGTAGAAATTCAACAAAGTGTTGTTAAATTTAAAAAAGATAAACAAGATAAAATGCAATTACTAAGTAAACTTATGTATATGTTTGCGAAGTTTTGGAAGTTTAGTAGTATTGTAGCTTTAATCATTGTTCTTATTTGTAGTTTGATTGTTCCTGGAATTTTATTTTCAAAGCAATCTGCTGATTTTATTGGGCAATTATCCAAAGATTATAGTTGGATGGGTAATGTTAAACCATTGTTACTATTATTGATATTAGAATTATTGTTTGTAACAAGTACTATTTCATCTATATGTCATTTGAAGATGTCACATCATTTAGAAAAGTTATCGATGAATTTCTATGTTGAAAAGACACCGTTCATTTATGAAAATATAGAACATATCAAGAAAACGATTTTCTATTTGATTACTGTATTTGTTTTAAGTATTTGTACGCAAACTATTTTTACTTCTATTGATACAGGATCTTTTGTATTTAAGGGTGATATTCTTCATTTAGTTGTAGTTGTAATTTCCTTTTTAGTTATTTATATCTTTGAATATGGTTATGAGATTCAATTAGATTCTAAAGGTGTTATGTATGGAGAAGTAGATGAAGAAGAAAAGAAGAGTGCAATTGCATTTCTTAATATAAACATTGTGCAATATACAAGGAAAATTTTAATTATTTTTATAGTTGTTGGTATTGGTTGGATGGTTATTTCTATTTCTAAAGCTCGATTTGAGTTTTTAATGAATTTGCCAGAAATAGAAGAAAAAGATTATGAAGTTATTTTTAGTTTAGAAGAATTAGGTTATGCAGAATCTGATGTAAATGATGTGTATGCTCAAAAGAATATTGATGGTAGTTATTGGTATAGTTTGAATTTAGATAACTCTACAAGTAAATTAACTCCTAGCAAACAACATGTTAATTATTATTTTGATATTTATCAGTATGCTGATGAAGAAATTGCCTTAAAGGAATATTGTAAAATTATGGTTGATAACAAACGTGGTCAAATGTATGACGATAACTATGTTAGAAATCTACCTAATGATACGTATTACTATATAAAAGTTCAAAATATTGAAGAGTATATGTTACCAATGGATACTAAATTGTGGGAAGCAGATAAAGCATTTATGTTGTATGATGAGAATAATTATTCTACAAAATATGCTGAGCCATACAATGAAATGTATATTTTAAAAGATAATGAAATACTTCTAATTAGTGTAAGTAATTTATTTGCTTTTACGGATGATCAAGTTAGTGTTCTTAAAACGCTATTTGATAGGGTAGATGTTGTATTTAATAATTTAGATAGTCCTATTACAGAATAAAAAACATTGCATAATCCTCATTTTTGGACTATAATCTTAAGTAACGTGATGAAAAGGACTAGTAGAATAGGCACTGGCTCTTTAGAAAGAAGTGGTCACCGGCTGAAAGCCACTTTAGAGACATCTATTTGAATTCACCTTGGAGTGGGGCTAATCACCTCCGCAGAATACTGCGTTATCAAAATTAAGTGTGTTTTTTATAAAACAAATCAGGATGGTACCGCGCTCGTTCGTTCCTGGACGTGTGCGGTTTTTTTATTGAAAAGGAGAATTTTATGTCAATTAAGTGGGATGAGATTAAACAAGATGTGTTAGCGCAAATTGCTGGTGCTAATACGAAAGAAGAAATCGACAAATTAAAAGTTGATATCTTAGGGAAAAAAGGTTTGATTGCTGGTTTTATGTCTCAAATGAAAACATTATCACCAGAAGAAAAACGTGAATTTGGTCAAAAAGCGAATGAATTAAAGAAAGAATTTGAAGCTGTATTTGCTAGTAAAATGGAAGAAATTGCGCAAAAGGCTATGGAAGAACAAATGGCTAAGGATGCAATTGATATCACTTTACCTGGTGTCAAAGCTAGTAAGGGTACATTACATCCATTAACAATCGTTCAACAAGAAATTGAAGATATTTTCGAATCTATGGGTTATACAGTATGGTATGGTCCTGAAGTAGAATTGGATTTATACAATTTCGAACGTGCAAATATTCCACAAGGGCATCCAGCTCGTGATATGCAAGATACTTTCTATATTGATGCTGAAAGATTATTACGTACGCATACAACAGCAATTCAAATGCGTACTTTAGAAGCTTTACATGATAAATTACCTATTAAAGTAGTTTGTCCTGGTAAAGTATATCGTCGTGACGATGATGATGCGACACATAGTCATCAATTCGTTCAAATTGAAGGATTAGTTGTTGCTGAAAATATTCATATGTCAGATTTAAAAGGTTCTTTAGAGTTATTAGCTAGACATATGTTTGGACCAACACGTGAAATTCGTTTACGTCCAAGTTATTTCCAATTTACTGAACCTTCAGTAGAAATCGATGTTACTTGTCATATTTGTGGTGGTAAAGGCTGCAACGTATGTAAAGGAACTGGTTGGATTGAAATTTTGGGTGGCGGAATGGTGCATCCAAATGTATTAGAAATGGCTGGCATTGATTCAACTAAATATACTGGATTTGCATTTGGTGTAGGTGTTGAACGTGTTGCTATGTTGAAATATGGTATTGATGATATTCGTAATTTCTATGCGAATGATATTCAATTCTTAAAACCATTCACAAGATTTGAGTAAGGGGGAGT
>JAFZDT010000059.1 GCA_017561055.1 Erysipelotrichaceae bacterium | reverse complement strand
TAGCCAAAAAAGCCAAACACGTATACGCTTTTGACATTCAAGCACAAGCTATTGAAAATACCAAAGAAAAAGTAAAAGAATATACAAATGTTACTTGTATTCTAGATTCTCATGTAAAGGTAAAAGATTATATTCAAGAAACACTAGATTTCGCAATTTTCAATTTCGGCTATTTACCAAAAGGTGATAAAAACATTACCACCATGAAAGAAACCAGCCTACAGGCTGTTCAAAATGTATTAGACATTTTACACCCACAAGGGTTATTATGTTTATGCTTCTATCCAGGACACGAAGAAGGCGCCAAAGAAAAAGACTATGTACTAGACTACTTATTGAAACAAGAACAATTACTCTTGTCACATTATCATACGTTACAACCATTTGCGCCTGAATTATATTTAATTTCTAAAAGAAAGGAAAAACAACTATGAAACCAATTATCGGAATTACCGCAAGATACGCTAAAGGAGATGACGGACGTAAGAAATTTACCGTAAACCGTTATTATTGTGATAAATTATCTCGTTTAGGAGCTATTCCTTTTGTAATTGTACCTCAAGAAAATGAAAACTTAGATGAACTACTAGCACAAGTAGATGGCATTTTAATTCCAGGTGGAGAAGATGCGGATCCAAAATACTTCAATGAAGAATTGCATCCATCATGTACTATCGTCGATCCAATGATTGATGAACTAGATTTACATGTTATCAATTACTGTTTAGAAAAACACATTCCATTATTAGGTATTTGTCGAGGTCATCAAATGATTAATATTGCTTTAGGAGGCTCTTTATACCAAGACATTCCTTCACAATATCCAAACGCAATTTCTCATTCACAAGAATTTGCAGAAATCCATCCACCACATCACATTATCTATACAACAGAAAATTCAATCATCCAACAACTTGTTGGTAAAGAATATCCAGTAAACAGTTTCCATCACCAAAGTTTAAAAGACATTGGAAAAGGCTTAACCGTTACTGCAACAAGTTCTGATGGGATTGTAGAAGCCATTGAAGGAGACAACATCCTAGCTTTCCAATTCCATCCAGAAATGATGTACAATGAAAAAAGTGATGCCTTATTCACCTATTGGATTAACACTTGTCGCTAATATAGCGACTTTTTTATTAGATATTTTCCCAGTAACCAAACCATCACTCCAATAGAAAAGATATTGCCATATAACTCAAAATCAATGATTTTCCCCATCGTAAATATGCAATATCCAATAATTAAACTTCTCAATAACCTCGCCACACCATCAGCGAGTAAAAAAGGTATGATATTCATTTTCATCATACCTGCAATATATGCCAAAATAAAATCAGGTAATGGAGTAATCCCACCAATAAAAATCGCAATCACCCCATACTGATCAATCAACACTTGTGCCTTATGAATTTCTTCATCACTCACAAACTTTTTAATCAATCGATACCCATAATAATACGCAATCCAATAACCAATCAAACCACCCATACAAGTACCAATCGCCCCTTCAATTGCATATATCCAATAACGACTTGGATTACTCGCACACAAAGGAACTAATAAAACCTCTAAAGATGGTAATGGTAAAAACGCTTTTAAACAAGAATAAACAATCAAACCAATATCCTGTAATGCATACAGAAATTGTAACATCTAGATTATCCTTTCCAGTCAGTCATCCTTTCAACTACATACGTTGGATGTATACCTAATCGTTCAATATCCTCTTTTTTATGAATACCTGTTAACACAAAAATGGTTTCTACACCAAATTTTACCCCTAATGCAATATCTGTTTCCAAATTATCACCAACCACAATGACATCTTCTTTCTTCATATTCATAAACTTTAATGCTTCATCTAAAATTGGTTGATATGGCTTTCCAATCTTCACACTTTCCTTACCACAAACATGTTCAAACATCGCAACAATCGAACCATTTCCCACATTTACACCCTTTTCACTTAGTAAAATGCGATCATTATTAGTACCAACCAATACTGCACCATTTACTAAATGCTTAACAGCTTCAGAATACATTTCATAATTCGCATTACGATTTAAACCAACAAATACCACATCTGCCAAATCATCGGTACCATTCACAATGGTAAATCCATTATCTAATAATGCTTGTTTCATACCCAATTCACCAATATAAAACGCCTTACGACCACTATAATGACTAGAAACATACGAAACACTTGCCATCGCAGATGTATAAAAATGCTTTTCTTCAATATGTTCAAACCCCATATCCAACATATGTTGAACCGCTTGAGCAGGTGTACGAGACGAATTATTCGTTAAAAAGATAAAAGGAATATCTTGTTCAACTAAAGAATCAATCCACTCCTTAGCCCCTTCCACAATCTTCTTTCCATGAAACATCGTTCCATCCAAATCAATCATATAACCCTTCATACACTATTCCTCACTAAAAATATACTTTTGAATCACTTCTGCTAAAACACCTTCATTACAATCGGCATTAGTCACTACATCACACATGTTCTTAACATCACTCACCGCATTTTGTGCTGCCACACTCAATCCAGCAACCTTCAACATCGCCACATCATTGTAGTTATCACCACAAACAATGACTTCTTCAATTGGAATATTTAACATATCCGCCAACCAGATTACCGCTTTTCCTTTATCCACACCCTTACGATTAAATTCCATATAACGATTACTAGAATAACTGACTTCAATATTCTTCGTTAAATGCTTCATCTTAGGTTCTAACGATTTTAAATACTCCGTATCACGATTCATATACAATATTTTAACAATCGGTGTATCCTTCAAAAACGATACATCCGCACTATCTAAATATACAAATTTACCCGTAATTTGATTTAAAATATTTTGTTCATAATCATTCACATTGTATACATATACCGCATCTTCCGTAAACAATTCCACACACACATCACAAGTTGTCGCAAATTGCATAATACCTTCCATATCATCAAAAGGCATACCATCAAAATGCAACATCTTATTTTGATAGTTTTCTGTAATCATAGCCCCATTACCACTAATTACATATTCCTTTTCTACATTATATAACGCTAAATCTTGTAATATATCCGAAATCATTGCATAAATACGACCAGTAGCTGGCACAAAATAAACACCTTTTTCTCTAGCCTTTTTGATCCACTTAAGATTCTCACTACCTACTTTATGCTGATGATTTAATAAAGTTTCATCCAAATCACTAACAATCATTTTATACATAAAAATCACCCATAGTTAGTTTATCATACTTCCCAAACACTAAAAAATGTCTTTTTTGTAAAATGGTAGGAATTCTGTAACTTTTTAGCGAATAAGTAAGTAGATGCACGATGAAGGAATAGTTATGCATCTACTTTTCTTTTTGGAGGATTCAATGGATTATTTATTGTTTCTTTTGTTGTATTCTATCTATGAATTTAGAATACTCATTCGAGCATGTATATCTATCATAAGATGTAAAAAATAATTTCATTGTCCTCTCTCAAACGAAAGCCCAGTGCAGCAACACTGGGCTTTCTTCCTTTTGGAGTAACTATATTATACACTTATATTGAGTTTCTTTCTATGGCCAGTTTACTCTAGCAAAACTACACAAAAAAAGACTTAATGCCGAAACACTAAGTCTATCGTTTATTATTTAATTACAGCAGTGAAACGTTGAGCAATTTGTAATGGACGAGTAATAGCGCCACCAACTACTGCACAATAAGCACCAGCTTCTAATACTTCTTTTAAATCTTCAGGAGTATTAATTTTACCTTCAGCGATTAGAGGAACTTTTAAGTTAGCTACTAATTCTTTAATTTCTTTAATAGCTGGTCCTTCTAATTTAACAGAATATGGAGTATATCCGAATAATGTTGTAGAAACACAGTCGAAACCAATTCTTTCAGCTTCATAGCATTCTTCGATTGTTGAACAGTCAGCCATTGTTTCAACACCTTTAGATTTAATATAAGCAACTAAATCTTCAATTTTTTCACCATTAGGTCTTGTTCTGTTAGTAGCATCTAAAGCGATCATTTCAACACCAACAGCTAATAATTCATCTACTTCTTTCTTAGTTGGAGTAATGTAGATTTCAGAATCTTCATAGTTTCTCTTAACGATACCAATAATAGGTAATTTTGTGTTTTGTTTGATTTCAAGAATATCAGCCATACCTTGAGCACGGATTCCGCTAGCGCCAGCCATAGTAGCAGCTAATGCCATTCTACCCATAATGAATGGAGAATGTAATGGTTCATCAGGTAAAGCCTGACAAGAAATAATTAATTTACCTTTAACTTCATTTAACATAATTAAAATACGTCTCCTTTGTTTACTATTTAATAATATCACAATTCTAAAATATTTACGTCGTGATTTTTTAAAATATTATATTTTTACGAAATTATTTTCATTAATTGTAAGAATTGAAGAATCCATTCTTTAGGTGTATGATAAATTTAATAATTTTTACGGAGGATTCTTATATGATCATGACAAAAAGAAGAGAAAAATGTCTTGAAGAATTTAAAAAGACAGAACTAGATGGTTTATTATTTGCATCAAGCGGTAATTTCCAATACTTAACAGAAACAAAAAGCTACATGTGGCAAAGATTCTGTTTTAACTTAGATGTAGAAGTTGCAGGAGCACGCATCATTCCTGAAGCATTAGTATTCATGGACACAACAGGTAAAACAACAATCTTAACTACACCTGCCCTTAAATTACATTTTGATATCAATAAAAATGATGTCGTTGTAAGTTATATGGACCAATTTGAAGATGAATTAAAACACATTGTTAAAGGTAAGAAAATTGGTATTGGAAGAGATTGCGACCAATGGATTATCAATACATTAAAGAATGTTGATCCTGAAATCGAAACACATAATATCGAAACGATTTTTGATGATATCCGTCGCATTAAAGATGCTGAAGAAATTGACCAAATGCGTAAATTAGGAAAATTCACAGATGATGCAGTTATGTATGTATGCAAACACCTTAAAAAAGGTATGACTATGTTTGATGCAGAAAGAATGATTGTTAACTATGGATTATTAAATGGTGTACAAGACTTATCATTTGCACCTACTTGTGGTTTTAAAACAAGAAATACTGAAAATGCTCAAAACATTGAACCATTTGAAGATGAAAGAGTATTAGAAGATGGTACAATGATTGCCTTCGATATTGGATACATGGACCAAGGATATTGCTCAGACTGGGGTAGAACAGTATATTGCGGTAAGGCACCAGAACTAGTGAAAAATGGCTACGCTGCATTACAAGCTGCACAAGTACACATGGTAGAACAAATCAAACCAGGTGTAACACGCTTTGGTGATTTATATGGCTACATTTGTGATAAAGCTCAAGAATTAGGCTACTATGACTACCTACGCTTCAAACGTGAAGAAATCGGTGGAAATGGACATCATATCGGTGTAGAAGTACATGAAGTACCATTCTTAAAATATACTTCAGACTTAATCTTACAACCAGGTATGATCTTCTGTAGTGAACCAAAAATGTTCTTCAAAAACGAAGGATATATGCGCGTAGAAGATATGATTTTAGTCACAGAAACAGGTGCTGAATTCTTAACTAACTTCCCACGTGATTTATTTGAAATGGAATTCTAACAACAAGCCTCTAACTATAGAGGCTTTTTTAAATGCAATCAACCTACTAAAATGATAAAATATAAACATATTGGAGGATACCCTATGAAAATCTATGATATATCCCAAGAAATTTTTACATGCCAAGTATACCCAGGTGATCCATCACCAGAAAAAATAACTCTGAATTCTATGGATAGCGGTGATTTATATAATTTAACTGCCTTTAGTATGTGTGCGCATAATGGCACTCATATTGATGCCCCTTTTCACTTTATTAAAGATGGTAAAACCGTAGATAAAATGAATTTGGAATCCTTTATAGGAATGGCATATGTAGTCGAACATGAAGGAATCGTTTCAGCAATAGATGCAATAACTATGCTAAATAAATCAAAAGAACATACTCTTGAAGCAAGTAAAAGACTATTAATTAAAGGAAATGCGGAAGTATCCTTAGAAGCAGCGAAAGTATTCGCTACTTCTAACATATTATTAATAGGAAACGAATCACAAACCGTTGGACCAGAAAATGCTCCTATGGCTGTACATCAAACATTATTAGCTGACAATGTCATCTTACTTGAAGGCATTCGTTTACAACATGTACCAGAAGGTGTGTATCTATTGAATGCGGCACCACTAAACTTAGCTGAAGCCGATGGTTCACCATGTAGAGCTATCTTAATAGATATAGATATATAATTTTTTATAGATTATAGATTCGTTGCATCACCACAAGCAAAATGATAAAATAATAAAAAATAAAGATATGTCACCGGAGAACAAGTGCCGTAGCACTACATGTTGATTAGGTGTCGAGTGAGCTCGGAATGAATGGTTTATGCCAGTAGTTTCGAGTTTTTTTATTTATAAGGAGGGAAAGAACAATGAAACTAACATTATTAGAAGATGATAGAAAAACAGAATACAAAAAAATATTACAAGAAGCGTTCCAATATGGATTTGAATCCTATACAGGATGTAAAGAAGAACAAGTACTACCAGAAAGCCATATAGATGAATGTTTAAACAATCCTAATAGTTATGCATACATGATGATTGATAACAATGAAATAGTAGGAGGTTCTATCGTTACCATAAACAATGAAACCAATGAAAATATTCTTGATTTTATGTTTGTTAAAGTTGGTGTACAGAGTAAAGGTATAGGTCAACAAATTTGGAAAGAAATTGAAGCACTATATCCAAACACTAAATTATGGGAAACATGTACACCTTATTTTGACGTAAGAAATATTCATTTTTATGTAAATAGATTAAAATTCCACATCGTTGAATTTTATAATTATAAAAACCCCGATCCTAATTCACCAAATGATTATATAGGTCAAAAAGATGAAGGAATGTTCCGATTTATTAAACATATGTAAAGAAGAGTATAAAATAATTATCTAATTTATAAGAATGAAATTCCTGTTAGTAGGATAATCTTTAATTATATTTTTTATGTTACAATCAACACATAGTTAAATTAGAATTTGACGGAGGTGTAATATGAAAATTGAAAAACAAATGAAGGCTTCATTCTCTGTAATTGGTAAAGAAGGCTCAACCTTGGATGGTCAAGGCTTTATTCAAAAATTGTGGGAGGATGCCAATTCTCATTTTAGTGAAGTCCAGGCATTGGCTAAGAAAGATGAAAATGGCAATTTAATTGGTATTTGGGGCGCGATGTCTGATTACACCCATTCCTTCAAACCTTGGGAAGAAAACTTCAGCAAGGGTCTATACCTTGCTGGCATTGAATGCACGGATGATGCATACGCACCAGATGGGTGGACAAAATGGACGATTCCAAGTTATGAGTACCTTTGTGTAGAGGTTGAGAGCGAAAGCACTTTTTTAGATGTGCTGGATTATATGAATACAAACAGCATTGCCTTGGTAGGTGCTGTCCATGACTTTACTTGCCCATCGAGTGGAAAAAACTATATGTATTTTCCGATAAGAACGCTTTGACAAATTCCAATATGTCTAATAATTCTGTGCCCACGATACCGGGCAAGTCAGGGCAATAACAAAAATCAGATACCCCCACAGATTACTCTGTGGGGGTAATTCGCATTTATTCGATTCCAGTCAGATCGTAGTTATCAAGCCACTTCTCTGCGGCGGCGCAAATCCGGCGCAGGGTGTCTGCATCGAAGGGATTGCCCAGACCGGCCTCCTTCAG
>JAFZDT010000058.1 GCA_017561055.1 Erysipelotrichaceae bacterium | reverse complement strand
TTTCATGGTCATTTTAGAGAAGATGAGGATACACCAGGGTTGAGTCGTTTTGCGAAGGCGATTCAAAGAGTTAGAGATTTGAATACTGAATGTACTTTGTTATTGGATGCTGGTGATAATACCAATAAAGTATTATGGCCTGCTGAACAAGTATTTGAAGGTTTACATTTATTAGGTACAGATGCTCATACATTAGGAAATCATGAATTTGATAAAGGGCAAGCAGTATTGGAACATAATATTGCTTATGCTAGTCAATTTTTCCCAATTGTATGTAGTAATGCTTATTTAAAGGGTACAGATGTTAGAGTACCTGGTACCGTTCCTTACGTGATTTTAGAGCGTATGGGAGTGAAATTTGGTATCGTTGGTTGCACAACGGAATACACACCAAAGATGGTTGAAATGACTGCATTTGCGCCATATGAGGTAAGAAGTGCAGTGAATGAAATTCGTAAATATGTACCAATTATGAAACAAGAAGGTGCAGATATTATTGTGGTATTATCACATTTCCCATTCTATTTTGAGAATGGTGAAGGTGGAGAATTATTTGATGTATTACATCAAGTAGAAGATTTACCTATTGATGTGATGATCGGTGGTCATATTCCTGGTGATTATGCCAAAGTATATCATGATATTGCGGTTTCAAAAGGTGGTTTTGGTGGATGTTCTTTACCACATATCACTTTACATTTTGATACAGAAACACGTAAGGTTGTTAAAAAAGAAGGTAGAGTCATCAATGTATTAAAAGAATTAGAACGCATTGATGAAATTCAAGCTTTCCAAGAAAACGTAATTGAACCATTTAGAGATTTCTATGAAAAGCCAATTGGTTATGCAGTAGATACATTACCAATGCGTTTAGCATATGAAAGTCCTATGGGTAACTTTATTGCGGATGCGATTCGTGATAAAGCACAAACAGATATTGGTTATTTCAATGCCACAAGTTGTGGTCGTAAGATTGAAAAAGGGGAATTAACACGTTTTAGTATTCATAAAGCCATTGCCTTTAATGAAACAATTCATCTAACTAAGATGAAAGGACAATTGATTTATGATTTATTCGAATGTGTATTAGAACCACATCGCTTTGGAAATAATGCCAATATTATTTTCTCAGGAATAAGAGTTGAAATTGATAATACAAAAGAAACAAACAAAGTGTTATCAATTTGTTTAAATGATGGTACACCATTGGATAAAGAAAAAGAATATACTGTATGTTCTAGTAAGTATATGTCTAGTGGTGGAAATGATACTCGTAGTATCGCTTCACAAGTGGAATGGATTGATAATGGTTATCGTATCCACGATGCAATTGCGGATTATATTACGAAATTGCAAAAGATTGAATCAAAAATGGATCATCGTTATAAGATGATTGGTGAAGTTGTCAATGACAATTCACCATGGTAGAAGGGAGTCTCTATGGCAATTGTAAAAATTGATATTTTAAATCATGCGGATTATGCTGGTGAGTTTCGTGAACATGATAATTCTCCAGGATTAAGTAAATTTTATACAGCAATTGAATCTGTACGTTCTTTAAATCGTGATCATACATTATTATTAGATGCTGGTGATAACATTAACCGTATCATGTGGCATGGTAAAGATGTATTTGAAGGTTTAGCTTTAATTGGTACAGATGCACATACTTTAGGTAATCATGAATTCGATAGAGGTAAAGACGAACTTGAAGATAACATTGATTACATTAAAGATCGTATTCCTATTTTATGTAGTAATATCGTTGTTGAAGAAACAGGTGAATTACTAAAAGGTGTATTACCTTATGTAATTATTGAAAAAGCGGGTATCAAATATGGTATCGTAGGTTGTACAACAGAATATACTCCTAAGATGGTAGATAGTAACTCATTCAAAGGATTAAAAGCTATTTCTCAAGTAGAAGCTTGTCGTAAATACATTCCTATGATGAGAGAGCAAGGTGCAGATATCATTATTGTATTGGCTCATTTCCCATTCTATTTCACAGAAGATAGTGAAAGTGGAGAATTAATTGAAGTTTATGAAGCTATCGAAGATTTACATCCAGATGTAATGATTGGTGGTCATATTCCTGGTGACTATGCACGTGTAGTTCGTGGTTGTGCAATTACTAAAGGTGGTTTCGCAGGTAAATCATTACCACATATCGAATTATACTTCGATACAGAAACACGCCAAGTAGTTGATAAAAAGTGCCGTGTTATTGATGTAATGCATGGTGACTTTGAAAAGGATCCAGAAATCGAAAAATTTGTTCGTAAAGTAACTGGTCCTTATGATTCATTCTTTGAAGATGTACTTGGTGTAGCTACAGAAGAAATTCCTATGCGTTTATCTGTAGAAAGTCCTATGGGTAACTTAATTTGTGATGTTGTTCAAAGACATACACACAAAGATTTTGTATATTTTAACTGTACAAGTAGTGGACATAAAGTTCCTAAAGGAAATATTACTATGTGTACAATTGGTAATATGATGGGATTCAATGATCCATTGCAATATGGTGTATATACTGGTCAAGATATTTGGGATTTATTTACATTAGTATATGAACCTGAACGTTTTGGTAACAATGGTAACTTAATGTTTGCAGGATTAGTGGTTACTGTAGATAATACAAAACCATATCCTCATAAGATTGTATCTATCACAACAAGTGATGGAACTCCATTAGATATGAATAAAGAATATACTGTATGTACAAGTGCATATATGGCTAGTGGTGGAAATGATACAAGTAAAGTTGCCAAACGTGTTAAATGGGAAGATACAGGAATTCCTATTTATGATATCTATATTAAAGATTTAAAAGAAAATACATGGTCTTGTCCTCCATTGGGTAGATATCCAATGACTGGAGAAATTGAAAACGATAATTCACCATGGTAAGAAATTAGCGAAGTTTATCTTCGCTTTTTTTGTTATAGAAAACCACACGATAGTCGTGTGGTTCAGTGTAGCTTAAGCGATGAATCCTATTGTGCTAAACTATTTGTAAGCCGGCCAGCTTGCAAAAAGAAATA
>JAFZDT010000057.1 GCA_017561055.1 Erysipelotrichaceae bacterium | reverse complement strand
GTAGGAACTGATGGTTGGGATATCCCAGAGCATTTGGATAATCTTTTAAATATGTATGGAATGTTAGAAAAGACAAGTGTTACTTTCTGGAGAAAAGGTACAGAAGCAAATTCTGAAGAATATTCTATACTTGAAAATGATGACGATGGATATGATTTCCGAGTATTCCTTGAAGAAATAGATGTTCAGGAAGGAATGGAAATTCATCTTTGTGGTATCGCAGGTGACTATTGTGTTTTACAAACATTAAAAGGACTCAATAAACTTTTTGATAATATTGTAGTATTGAATGATTACATTGCATCAATTGATGGAGGTGTAGCTCTCAATGAATATGTATCTAAGAATCCTAATATCAAAATTCGATGATTTTATTACATTTAAGAGATAATTCTTCTATTCTGTTAAATCCTAGACATATAAAATATGTAGAAAAATATCCAACTTCTACTTATGTTTTATACGATTTAGGAGATAAAATAACAGATAAAATGGTCATAGAAACTCCTGAAGAAATACAAAAACTAATTAACGAACAATTTATTCCTTTTTAAATTATGATTATACAATCAATTCTTGACACAGATCTTTACAAGTTTACAACTAGTTATGCTTATATGAAACTTTATCCCGACGCTGAAGGTACTTTTACCTTCAACGATCGAGATAATACCGAATACACTGAAGAGTTTGTAACAGAATTACGACTTGCTTTATGTAACATGGGTGGTCTTTATCTGTCAGATAAAGAAAAGAAATGGTGTATTGCAAATATTCGATTTATTCCTCAATTTTATTGGGAATGGTTATCTTCTTTCTACTATGATTTTAGTAAAATTAATGTTGAATTAGACGAAAACAAACATCTTCACATCGAAGTAACAGATAAACTTTATAAGGTAACTCTTTATGAAGTACCTATTCTTGCTTTAGTTTCACAACTTAGAAATAAAATGTTAGGAAATCATGTTAATATGGAAGAGGTTATTAATAGACTTATTCCAAAAATTAATTTATCTAACATAAACGGACTTAATTTCTCAGAGTTTGGAACTCGTAGACGTTTTAGCGCTGCTGTACAAGATGAAGTTATTAAGTACATTAAAGAACATTCAACATATTGTACTGGTACTTCTAATGTTTATCTTGCTATGAAGTACGGAATGAAAGCTATGGGTACTCATCCTCACGAATGGTTCATGTTCCACGGAGCAATTTTTGGTTATAAACAAGCTAATTATTTAGCTCTTGAAGATTGGGTAAATGTTTATGATGGTGATTTGGGTATTGCTCTTAGTGATACTTATACTACCGATGTATTCTTGAAGAATTTCTCTCGTAAACACG
Source organism: Erysipelotrichaceae bacterium (assembly GCA_017561055.1). Classification (GTDB taxonomy): domain Bacteria; phylum Bacillota_I; class Bacilli_A; order Erysipelotrichales; family Erysipelotrichaceae; genus RGIG4607. The sequence goes on along the minus strand of JAFZDT010000057.1, from coordinate 3,768 downwards.
CTAAGTTGTTTGATGGAGTTCGTCATGATTCTGGTGATCCTTTCTTGTTTACTAATAAAGTGATTAAGAGATATAAGGAACTTGGAATTGATCCTACTACTAAAACTATTATCTTTAGTAATGCTTTAACATTTCCTGATTATTTAGAGATTAAAGCATTTTGTGGTAATAGAATTAGGTGTTCTGCTGGTATTGGAACTAATCTTACCAACGATACAGGTTTCAAACCTTCTAACATTGTGATGAAACTTTCTAAATGTAGAATTAATGCAAATCAACCTTGGTATACCTGTGTTAAGCTTTCTGATGATATTGGTAAACATATGGGTGATGATGCAGAAGTAAATGCTTGTAAATATGCTTGCGGAATTTGTTAAGAATTTTAAGAAAGTTTGTAATGAAAATTGTATTGATGTTGTAAGCGAATGGTGGGACAACAGTGAAGATCGTAATACTGATTCTGTATCTATAGAATTAATGTATTCTGGAATTACATTTTCATTTGAAATTTATCTTTGGAATGAAGAAATACAAGCCTGTGGTGGTGCAACTTGTTTAATGTTAAAAGGAGTTGAATATTATAGTGAACATTTTTCAATGATAGAAACGTATTGTATTGATGATGGTATTGCTGATATAGAAGAAATAATTGAATTTGTTACCACATGTGGTATTAAAAAGAGAATGGTAAAATTAGTTCATGCTATTGATGAATTCTTTGAAAGTTACGATGATGACTTTGATAAAGAATTTATTAAGGAATATATAAGAATGCATTATGTCGATTAAAATGTGGAATACCTATAATAAGGTAAAACATAAATTTAAAAAACCTAAACTACATTGGAGACTAGGATTGTGGAAACACGATCCTTGTCTTCCCGTGTGGAGAAGAGGTCCTGAAATTCGTTTAGGTAAGTATAGAAAAAATTATTACTGTCAGAATGGAGTCACTCATTACAAATCAGGTGTGTCTTATTGGACAGACAGTAATGGAAAACAACACGAAATACCTTGTTGGGCTATGAGTACTCATAAAGTTCCTTGTAAATACGCCTGGAATAGAGATATTAGAATCAAACTTAGAAAATGGGGATTAGGTTGGATTCCTCCTGTAATTCAATTACCTATGTGGTTAAGTTTTTATGTATTTAATCACGATCTGATTTGGAAAACTAAATTTGAAGATTACAGATTTGAATTTCCACCTCAATTTACTATAGTATTCTTTGGAATATCTTTATCATTTTGGTTAAATGCACCTGAAGGAGTATATAATCCTATTTGGAGTAATTGTAGTTATTGGGAATCCATGTTATGGTATTTGAATGAATGTGACCTTGATGAGAATTGTAAACGTATAAACAAAAATTGGTTTAAATGAGACACAATATAAATTACGCTGAATACTTTGAAGAAAAAGTAACAGCTCTTACTAATTATGTAAAAGAATATAATCTAGAAGCTTTAGTATTAGGTATTTCTGGCGGAATAGACAGTACTGTATGTGCTGCTATTTGTTATGAAGTAACTAAAAGAGTTCCTGTTAAATTTATAGGCAGAAGTCTTCCTACACATTTTAACAAAAAAGAAGAAACAACCTCCGCTGATTTAGTTGGCAATGCTTTTTGTTACGATTATAAAGAAGTTAATATATTTGATTTATATTATAAAGTAAATTTATCAGTCAATGCTCACGAAGTACCCGTATTAAGTAATACATCAAATGTAACAAATATACTTGTGGCTAATGGTAATATTCAAGCACGACTTCGTATGATTTATCTTTATAATCTCTCAAGTATTCATAAAGGTATTGTAATTGATACTGATAATCTTACTGAACACAATCTTGGATATTTTACTATTCACGGAGATCAAGGTGATGTAAATCCTATTGGTGATTTGTGGAAGACTCAAGTGTTTGAATTGGCTGAGTGGTTGCAATTACATTACGCTTCTGAAGAATCTAATAGTAGTAAAGTAGCAGCATTAGAAGCCTCTTTACAACTTAAACCAACTGCAGGATTAGGTATCACTAACAATGATTTGGAAGAAATTGGTGCTGAATCATACGATCAAGTTGATGGAATACTTCAAGAAATTCTTGCTTGGAAATGGTTATCTAAAAAGAGAGGTGATTTCCCTGAAAGAGATTTAAAAGAGCAAAGAGAAATGTTCTTGGATGAACAGCAAATGCTTGATACGCCTATAGAAGTAATTCTCAATGTAGTAGATAGACATTTTAAATCTGAGTTTAAACGTAAAAAATTACCTATTGTATTATGAAATTTTGGTATGATATAATTGATACTCGTTGTCTTGAAATTAATTTTGAAGAAATATACGATATTATTAAAGACAGATTATTAGAAGATGAACCTGAAGTTTCTACATACGATGTATATCAAGAATTTATCGATAATATACAATATTATATTAATGTTATTTATCGTGCTGATGATTTTGATGAATCTGAAAACGAATCTAATGTAGAAGATTTAGTTTGTTGTTGGGAACAATGGTTAGAAGAAAAATTTGGAGAAAATTGGGATGAAGTATAATATTTACGCAGGACTTGGAGGTGGTTTCGGTGGACCCACCTACCAAGGCACTGGAGAATTTGATGATGTAGATTCTGCTATAGATTATGCGTATCAAATGGCTGTAGAAGAGTATCAATCTTATGAAGGTTATCATGGAATACTTGATTGGCATGATGTAGCAGAACAAGAAGAATTAGACCCCGAAGAAGATGAGGAGGCGATCAATGAAGTATATCAAGAGGAAATAGAATCGTGGATTGAATACTATGCTGTTCCTTTTGATGAGGACGAAGAGTTTGATTCAGAAGAATATTATGAAATATGAAAGTAGCATTCTTTTTAGGATCGTTTGATCCTCCACATATAGGACACGGTTACGTAGTGTCTAAAGCTCTTGAATCTATGGATTTTGTTGTAGTAGTTCCTACTATGCAAAATCCTTGGAAAGAGAGAAAATCTACTGATTTTGAATTACGTTGTCAAATGTGCGAAAAAACTTTTCTTCCTTTAGGAGAATCTGTTTTAATTAGTGATATTGAGAAAACTTTAGAGCCTCCTTATTATTCTTATAAAACGTTAAAAAATCTAAAAGAGATTTGGAATTCCGCAGAATTATACTTAATATGTGGTAGTGATGTTTATGATGAAATTAAAGATTGGAAAAATTCTGAATGGATTTTAGAAAATTTTAAGTTACTTCCTATAAGTAGAGACATCGTTACAATTAGTTCAAGTCAGATTAGAGAAATGGTTAAGAATGATGAAACGCAACATTTATCATTTCTTGTAACCCATAATGTTGAGAAAATAATTAACGAAAATAATTTATATAAATGATTTACGGAACAATTTTTGGTGATATGTCAGGGTCTACTCATGAATATCGGCCTGTTCGAAGTTATAATTTTGAATTAATAGAAGATAACAGTCATTTTACAGATGATACTGTAATGACTATTGCAGTAGCAAATTGGTTATTACAAGATAGAAGTAAGGAAACTCTTATTAAAGAAATGCAAACAATAGGACAAAAGTATCCTCAAGCTGGTTATGGAGGTACTTTTAGAATGTGGTTAGTTGATGCAGATCCTCAACCTTATAACAGTTGGGGTAATGGTTCGGCTATGCGCGTAAGTCCTTGTGGTTGGATAGCTAATAGTTTAGAAGAAGCTGAGGAATTAGCTAAAATTTCTGCAGAAGTTACTCATAATCATCCGGAAGG
>JAFZDT010000056.1 GCA_017561055.1 Erysipelotrichaceae bacterium | reverse complement strand
TATGATAAAGTTGATAAAGTTTTACCAATATAATCAAGTGTTTTTACATCAACAATTGCCTGTATTACTAAAGCTGCATATTGTCCTGTTTTGGTAACAGTTTTATTTGATGTATCTATAGTAAGCTTAAATCCACTGTTTTCACTACCGAAGATTTGAGTATTTTCTACACTCGATATAGCAGATGTATTATCAGTTGTAATTATATTTACATATACACCGTTAAAATTCATAAAATTTCTAACTGAAACACCATTGTCATTACCATAAGTAAGTAATGCATATTTTGCATTAGGTCTAAGATTAATACCATCAATTGTAGGAATTAAATCAATGGTCGGAGCTGTGTTAGTTACACTTCGTTGTTTATATAGAGTATCCTCAATTTTATACGCTGGAATTGTACCACCTAAATTTGGTTCATGTTTTAATTCATCATTAATATAGAAAGTTGTTGCACGAAACTTATATTGAGTATTATTGTCGTAAGTTCCTGTACTATCTAACTTTATTGTAGATTTTACATCTTTAAAATTAGCGTGTGGCGTATAGTTATTAAAAGTACATCCATAAACATTAATAGCCATACTAGAAGTATTAGCAACTATAGGAGTTGATGAATTAAATGTGCAATTGTATAAATCAACACTAGAACCATAATTTAGATATGCTGAGATGTTATTTAAATTAAGTATTGAATCGTAGATTTTAATTGATGGTGCGTTATTAAATTGTGTTGTGGAAATATTATTAAATATACAGTTTCGATATACACCAATAGAATAACTAAATGATATTGATTGAGTACCACAAGTAATTTCACTATCTTTAATTTCAAATGTAGCATTTCTAATTCCATATGTACCGTTGTATGATTCATTTGTATATTCAATCTTAGAATTAGAAATATTCATAATGAATTTTGCTGGATTATTTCCATAGCTAAAAAAGCAATTTCCATACATATAAATATCATCAAATACGGATTTTACAGTACCTTGATTGCCTTCAACGTGAATAATACGGTCAAATTTATTCAATGAACCTTGAGTAAATCTAATATTAGTGATTCCATCTACTTCTTCAGTAAGGTTTTCTACACAAATACCTGCACGTGATAGTGTAGTGTTTTTATATTTACCATTGATAATTGTATTATTAATATTAATATATGAATCACCGCTAGTACCACCAAGATAAATACCATCACCAAATGCATCAAATTCATTATTTTGATACCAATGACCGCCAACACTGTCAATGATACATTGATTAATTGTTACTTGTTTATAATTTCTTAACCATACACCATTACCGTATATATTTTTAAGTGATACATTATTTAATATTACATTTTCACCTTCACAGTGAATACCTGTTAATTTAATTAAATCTGAATAAGTATGTTCATCAAATTGGTCTTGTGTATTTAATGAACCATCAATAGTAATATTATTAACAATTAAATTATCTAGTGATGTAATAGCATTAGTAGAGCTAGAGATTAATGGTTTAATAATACCGCCACCTGATATGGTTAATGGTTTGTTACCAGTATTGATAGAATCAGTTGTTTTATAAACTTTAGTGAATAAAATTACAGCATTATCAGGGGCATTTGAAATAGCATCATTAATTGCTTCTGTATCATCGGTTAATCCATCACCTATAGCACCATAAGCTTCAACAGGAATAAAATGATGATAAAGAATTCTAGATAGAATTTCTTCGAATTCACCACTTTCTACCATATCATCTAATTTATTATTGATTTCTTCTTGCACATCAAGATTATCAAAATAGTGTTCTACGTAATCTCTTAATTGATTAACTAAGTTAGTTAAATCTTCTACCGCTTGCGCATTACTATTAACCGCAGGAATAACTTGCTTTTCAAGATAATCCTTTAAAGCATAAAGAGCTTCCATATAGCTCATACTTTCATCAAAAGCTAACGGAATAGTCTTCTGACAAAACACGACAAATGGATTTAAAGGTTTTACAAATTCTGCCATATTTCTCCTTAATACACGCCCATAAATAAATCGGCGAGTTCATTAATTATCATTTGGTCGATAGATTTGAAATTATCTACCATTTTACTATATATTTCAATGTTGTATTTTTTACCATTACTACCTAAGAGATGTTTTGTATAATCTTCAGTTGTTGAGCCACTACTTGAAGTTTCATCACCGACAGTATTCTTATTTAACGTAAGGTTACTTGCCCATTTCTGAGCATCAATATCGGTTGTAGCAAGTTCCCCTTGCGGTGTGTCTTGAAATAGATTCTTATTTGTGCCTGTACTTTCGCTTTCACTACTTGCTTCGTTCTCAATACTTCGTTCCAAAGTTTCAGTTAAGTCAACGTTACCAAGTGAATTTTGGAGTAATGTAAGTTGCGCATTATAGATTGCATTATACTTTGGCATGATAATATTTAAAGTATTTTTAAGGAAGTGGCGGAACAGAGCAGGTGTTTCAAAACCAATTTCATTAATGTAGTAGTAATCTAAGATATTTTTGTTTAGTACGGCACGGTAATCTTCGTCAAAGATAGGATATGAGTCTAATTGAAAGTCAAAGTTATTATCAAGTAAGACTTTGATTGTGGTTGTATATTTACTCATCTTTATCCTCTCTTTCCATTATATCATCTAATTCATCTTTAAGTTTAGCGATTTCTTCACGGTTAACAGAGAGTTCAATTTTCGTATCGCTATCACTTAAAAACTTCTCATTGATGATTTCAACCGCTTCTTGTCTTGTCTTATAGAAACAGTTAAGATAGAAATTAGTGAGAGCTTCAGTGCCTTCAGCTTCAGCGGTGATTAAACGCTCTTTCTTATCGGAAAAGAAGTTATCAATGCCCAAGAAGTTCAAAGCTTCAGTCATGAGGTCTTTCTTATGTTGCGTTAGTTTATCAATAATATATGGCGCATCAGTCTTAATTGCAGACAGTTTATTTGATACATCAAATTGTTTATTACCAAAGATAAACGGCGTATTACCGCTATACTGCTCATAAACTTGTTTCAAGGTTAGTATCGTTTTTGTATCACCCTGAATTAAGACAGGAGTTTTTTGCGCCATTAAGTTGACATCGATGGTACGTTCAGTTTCGTAAAGACGATACGCAATTAGCATAATAGTAGATAACGTTGGTTTTTGTAATACGTTATTCATAATGTAAGCTACATCATCGAATTTGTATTGTTTATTATATCCGATAGACCAAGCTTCAATTTTAACTGGTAGTTGATAGATATTTAGTTTATCGGATGGATTAGCCTTTAATACCATGAACCCAAGTTCAGGGTCACGGACAAAACACGCTCTACCATTATCATAAAGAGCTTGCTCAAGGAATCTTTCTGCCCCAAAGCCTGCTACTTTATCAAGATTCTTCCACGAAAAGATAGAGGTGGATAGAAGACGTAATCTATCAAGGTAATCAATATAGGTGGCATTATTAGCCCCCATTGCTACGTCTATTTCTTTTCTAGTTCTCGGTGTTATCATAATTAACTCACAATACTATTAGTTAAATTGTAATTATACATATTTGTTGCTCCGTGCCAGAATGTACATCCTTTATTAAACATGTTACGAATGGTTTGCAAATCTTCCTGTGGAATATTTCCTTCAATGTTACAATCGATAGTCTTTACATAGTTCCAATAGGTTCGGCTACTGAATTGAGGGGTTTTGACACGGTTTATTTTGTAACCAAACATATTAAAGTATTCATCGATAATACGTGCATATTCAGGTTTAATAGACATAAAGTAGAATGATATAGAGTTGCGAGTATATGCAAACATTACATCACCTGTGTTTATATCACCTGCGCTTTGATTTGGTGTGACTTCAGCACTGTGTACTTGCGAAAGAGCATTAGCAATTGCTACTCCACCTGATGTTACACCGCCAACTACTGCGCCAATTCCTGCACCAATTCCGCTAGCACTTGCACCGACTAATGCACCCGATATCATACCGCTTGCTACACTTGTGGCAATACTTGTATTCATATTAACACCGTTTTGAGTGAGCCAGTTAGTATAATAATCAGTTGTCCATGCACAAACAGGTACTTTTGCGTAATTGATACCATAATTATACATACGTGAACCATACGCAGTACCTTCAGCATGACCTTTGTAATTGGTGAAATATAGTTTTGCTGATAGCGAGGTTGATGGTACAATAGCTTTCTTATACTTAGCAGTTTTACCAGTTGTAGACGAACCTGTTTCGGTAGGGAAATCTTCCCAGTGGTACACCACGTCTGAACCTGCCTTATTGGTCACATAAAAATAAGTGTAAGGGTAAGTAAAGAGTTTGTTATTCTTCGGACTATATGAACCACATAAGACATTTGGTTGTTGGAGGGTAAATTCGGAAGTGGTAATACTATCATAAATTGGATATAGACTAGCTGTCAAAGTCCCATCATTAGATGAAATTTGCGTAGGGTTTCCGCCAGTTGCTAATTGACCAGTAGATAAATTAATATTTACACAATTTTGAGGAATCATATAGATATTTTTAATTGCACTTGCCAAAGTTTCGCTTGTAGATTCATTATATATTGATATAACGTTTCTTGCGGCGGTAATAGTTTTAACTGCAAAGAAGTGCATACCAGTATAAACACTACCGATAGTTTGGTTTTCACCGTTGATATTTACAATAGGGGCATCGTTCACATCAGGTGGGTATTCAGTGACTGAAAAACAAATGAACCAGTCTGTAGATGGTGACGAGGTTTCATAGATTGGGCTATTTCTTAAATCAAGAATCTGGTATTCACCAAGTTCCAATCCTTCAGGCAC
>JAFZDT010000055.1 GCA_017561055.1 Erysipelotrichaceae bacterium | reverse complement strand
TGATTACTTTTCTATAAAGAGGTTTACCTAACCAAGTGCCTATTACGCGTTCTTCAAGTGAATATACCATACCCTCATCTTCTGGTATATCAGATAATGTTGCAAGTTCTACACCATTCTTATAAACACCACCATAAAAATTAGCCTTTTTATGGAATTGAGATTGGTATTGTATTTCACTTTCATTATAGTATCCACCCATTGATACATTTGATTGATATATATCCATAGCTGGTTCCCCAGCAATTAATATCGTTGTAGCACTCGTACTACCAAGTGAGTCACTTACGATTATTTCTATTTCGTATGAGTTTTCAGTGGCAAAACCATTATTGGTATCCCCCCTGATATATCCACTGTAACTGTAATTATTACCATCCACATTTATATCAATGTTTGTAGTACCTTGTATCCATGTATCTCCACCTTTTTGTGCATATCTATAAGTAGCAGATAATTGATTATTATGTTCACCAAATGATGAATTAAACCATTCACCATTAAATGATACCTTAGCCTCCTCATTAACATTAGCGTATCGAGTACAACTTTTACTTATGATTACTTTTTCTTTATAATCAACGTAATTAATACCTATCGGTACTTCTAGTTTAGTTGAGTTATTTCTACTATCGAAAACGTACATAGTGATTATATTCCCAGACCAATTAGGAATGGATATAGAGAAATTGTCATTATACTCATACTGTATATTGTTTATTTGTACTAACTTTAGTGTAGCACCTTTGTTAGCAGTAGCAACTAAATTGCTTATTGTTAATGTCGAATAACCATTTATAATTTTATTACCATTACCACTCAAGTTTAAGGTTACTGGATTTGTATCTTCGTAGTCAAACCCAGTTAATGTAGGGTTAGCGTTTACAATGTTACCAGCAATATTAAATATAGATGCTACCCCTATTTGAGTAGTTTTATCACTATTGGAATATGTCGTTGTTGTAAACGTAATCGTTTGTGACTTATTGTTAGGCGTACTATAATATATAGTGTCTAACTCAGCATCTGTTGGGTTAAATACGTATCCATTTTCAACACCATCTATTGTTCTAAGTGTAGTGTCGTTTACCTTTATATCTAATACATCGTAATATGTATCTACATATTTAGTTATGTTAAGTGTGACTGAGTCATTCCCTAAATCAAACGATGTTTCGGTGTTAGTTATTCTAGAACCTCTAGGTATTTGTGGTAACCCAACTGTTTTATTACCATTAGCAGAACCCCAAGCACCACCGTTAAAACTTGATGATATATTTACGTTAGCGTTACCTTCTTGGTCGTGTGTAATTTTAATTTGGTGTGTTTGTACTGTTTTGGTACCAAAATAATAAGTTCCTTGATTTTTATATTTTCCTTGTAAATATGAACTACATCCCGAAGCCCAAGCATTACCTGAATAATTAACTTCGTAAGACTCAATCTTCAAATCAACCAGCGAATAATTCTCTATGTTATCTTGTTTATTTATTTTAGCGTAAGTAACAAAAGGTACAGATCTACCGTTACTAATATTAATATGATATCTAAATACCTCTTGCCAATTAGTTGTTAATGTCATATGTACCTCCTATAACCCTGTTATTGTGTTGTGACCATTACTACTAGATATTATTAAGTCACCACTACGCAATGACTCCGTTTCAACACGTTTAGCATACATACCGTCCACTGTTTGATAGAATGTTAATTCGTCAGTATATATATTTCTACCTCTCATACCATCTGCGTTTATAGATGTTTTAGTGTTAATATTACTCGCTGTTACTTCTATGCCTTTACCTATAATAACAGTGTCACTAATACTTTCACTGGCATTTTGCGTAAATAATGCAGGTAGCTCACCATCATTTAACATAGGTTCATATAGTATAAACCCATCATTCATGTCACTTTCAAATTCTATAGTTATACTATCAGTTGTTAAGTCAATACTATGTGTTAACGTACATATTTCGTCGACTTCTCCATCAAGGATGTATTCATTATTATTTAATATAACCTTAGAATTACATATACTACTTAATCGTTTATATTTACAACTAAAGCAATAGTTACCATTCACCAAATTTATCCTTTGTACCACTTTACCGTTTTGTAAAGATAGTGCTGTACCAGATTTACTATAATCAACAGTAACAACTTTATGTTTACCGAACCAATATGTTAGTTCTCCATTTTCAAATTCTTTAAAATATGAATTTCTAAGTAAGTTATTACCCCCAGTGTTAGATACTACTTGTACCAATCCATTACTAGTTTGCGTCAATTGATTTTGTTTAGTTCTTATATCTACTAAATCGTTATCAATTCTAGTTACCTGTTCAGTAATTGTCAACTCTATCTCATTGTTGTTTTGTTCTATAATACTACCTATCGTAGTATTTGTTTCAGATTTAGTATAATAATTTTCTGCTAAATTATTTTCAAATTCTCCCAACGTTTCCTCTACAGTCGTTTCAAGGGTTGACACTTGGCTAGTTATTCCACCTAAATCTGTTTGAATAGAGGATAATTGTGTAGTATGTTTTGTTTGAGTATCAACTACTGTGCCTATAACAACGTTTTGATCGTTAATATCGTGAATAATACTATTAGTAACTTCTTGTGTAGTGTAAATACTAGATACTTCTTGTAATACACTATTTTTAGTGCTTATCAATCCAGCATTAATAGTATTGTTCAAAGTTGTTACAGTGTTATCAACTTCTGTTTTAGTATAGAAATGTTCCTCTATTTTATCCATAGTTAAGTCATTTGCGTATACTGTCCAATCTGATTTATTGTAAGTTGTGTTACTTGTTTTACACACAACCCACGTACCAGAAACACATCCATTTGGTAATGATGATGCATCTATATTGTCTTCTATTAACCATAAATCATGAACGTTGTAAACACTAGGTATTGATTTATAAATACATTTATAACCATCACTAAAATCAAACAAATCTGCTGATACTTTTTGTTGCACCCATCCGTAACTTACTGGGTTAGTATGTATTTTTTGATAAACAAATTCGTCAGTTGAATTTGTAGTGCTTTTTCTCCAGCAATCATATACGTGTTTATCTTTATCTAAATTAGTAACCCATGTAACACTAGGGTCATCATTTTGAACGTAAGTTTCAATTTTGTCATCTGTTTGAATAGCCAACATATTAGTAGTTATTTTGAAAGTGTTTGCTATATATTCATCGTACACTGTTGTATCGATTACTTTTTTCCAATCAAGTGTGTTAAACTCACATATTAATCGTTCTTGTATACATACGTATATTTCACCGTTGCTAGTCCATGTATCGTTTACGTGATAAGGTGGAACTGGGGTTGTACCCCAGTTCTTACTGTAATTAGTTAACGATGTATCGACTTCGCTTTTCAACTTTTGGTCAACATATTCTTTAGTTGCTATGTCGTTGTCATACATTGGTTCTCTAATCATATTACTCACCTCTATATTTACCACCTAGGCGATATTCCATAATAATGTTTGAGAAACTACATCTACACTCATCATCGTTTCCTATCGCAATTTTACAACACATCACTTTACTAATTTTTTCTTTTTCTTGGATAACTTTTGGGAAATTATCTTCTACCGCGTCATACTCACTTGTAGTTACAAGGGATGTTCCGTCTGGAGTTATTGAGTACACGTTTATTTTAGTTTTTCCTATTGGAGAATGATGTACAAATATTCTTCTAACTGTTTTAGCTAGTCTATAATTGTTGAAATATAAGAATGTTGACTCCCAATATGGTTTAACTGGTTCAGTTATAATTTCATCATCTTCAATGCGTAACTCATCGATGTGATCATCACCGAACGTTCTTATGTTACCTTTACTATCTCCCCAATAAAGTTTAGTATTCCAATTAAAGAATGTTGTAACGTCCATATTATCAAACACAAACCATTCATATTGATACTCACTTGTTGATAATGACTGAGAACCTAAAAATCTCTTATCAGCCATATATACTTTACCGTTAACATATAAATAATATCTAAACCCATTTACTATTGCAATTGCGTTTTCTAAACGTTCTTCGTTCAGTAGGGATGGTTTAATATAATAGCTTCGTTCTTCTGCAAACTTTTCATTATTGTTATTCGAGTTATTAACTAACCCAAATACACCTAATTCACTTAAGAACAATGAGTCGTTCATGAAGTTAACGCAACAATGAGGTGTCAAACATCCTATGTTTTTAACTCCACTACTTAATGGGAATATTTGCTTTTGGTTACTAGAGTTATAATCTCTGTAATATACGGTACAATCTGTGTCACTTAATTTTTTGTGGATAACTAATTGTCCACTAACTGTTCTACTATATCCTACGATTGGATCGACACCAACTACACCATAGTCATCTGCAGAGAAGTATGTCATATCGTTTATTTCTGAGTACCAGTCTACGTTTTTAAAATCACTGTTACCAGATACAAACGCACGGTTGTTATTTCCACCATAACCGTATAGAACACCAAACTTACATTTGTTGATATAACAAACCATATCCTTAGACTTAAATCTAACAAATATGTTGTCCCTACCATCAACAGGTGATTTAGCAGGTGGTTCAGCAAAAGTAATTTTACCAGTCGTACTATCGAACATGAAATTAGTAATAGTTCCTATAGTACCATCTGGTAATAATTGTGTTACTATCGGTGTTTCAATGTCCCAACTCTCACCATCTAGTTGATATACACTAGATGTACCATCAGATAAGAAATCATTTATTCTATATGGACTACACAAATTTGGTGCTTCATATTTTGTTGTAGGAACTCCATTAGGACCTCTACCAATGGCTGTTTTAGGAATGTATCCTATTTCATCTAAATTTTGTACAATCCAGTCGTCACCGACTTTACTGTACACTAAGGCTCTAACGCCATCCAATATTAATAATTTACCATTCAAATATAGACCTGTACTTTTTGTATCAGCTAGACCACTTCTAATTAACACTTTTTCTTTGAAATCACTAGAAACTTCGTAAAGATTAGTTCCACAATGAACTACGAATATATCATTATTAGCATCGATATTCCATACACCATTGATAGGTGCATTATCCACATTTAGTAGTATTTTATGTCCATATCTAGTTTCTAAAAAACCGTTATTGTTAACAAAATTAACCATTTTAGGACTTCTTCTGTTATCAATAACGGTGTCGTTATAATCTACCCCTAGAAAGTCGGACAATACGAATTGATATGTTGAAGGTATGTCTGGAACTTTAAAGTTAGCCATATAATCTCCTATAGCCACCCATTAACGGATGTAAAATGTATATCATCTCTTTGTGGTTTTAGTCCTGCTAATTCTGCTTCAAACTGATTTCTATATATTGTTGCTAATGAAATGTCATCGTCTTTATATAATTCACTCGCTATATATAAAGGTAATATACTCAATACTCTAATAGGTAAATTTATTTTGTAATTAGACCCTGTGCTCGTAGTTAGTGCTTTTGGTTCAGTTCTATATGAAACGATAATTGAACCATCTATATTTTTAGGTAATAATAAATATTTATTTAATTTAATTACGTAGTTATTGAAATCTTCAAAATTAACCATAACACTTTTTAGTGAGTCATAGTCTGTGAATGTATCTTCTAAATTAACTACGTTAAACTCATCAGTTGATAAGTCTTTATCAAAATTTGTCTCATCAATTGTAGCGTCAACTGAATATGAAACTCCTCGTGATAATATAATGCTAATGCCTTCATTTGCTGTAGCAGGCATAGCGTTCAGATAAATAGCGTACTTTTTATCTGTTTTCAATGTTTCTAAATCATCAACACTAATTGCTTGATTGTTCAGGAACATTTTTTGTAAACTGAGAATTTGAATTTCTCCCCAAGTCATATTATTACCTCCTTATTCAAATTGGTAAGATTAGTAGGGTTCGAACCTACAACTACGGGTTATCAAGCCGTTGTTTTTCCCGTTAAACTATAATCTTATAAAAGGGGTTACCCCCTTAATTATTAAAGTTCTGTACCACCAGTTACGCCACCAACAGCGATTTCTCTCCAGTCGTTTGCTCCACATACGAAACGAGCACGTCCATTCCATACGTTGTTACCAGTGTTTTCATCAATCCAACTTCTCATTGTTAATGGAATTCTGTCCATGAAGATTAGTCCATCATAAGCATCATTGTAATGTTTGTCATATAAGAAGAATGGTTTATCGTTGTCAGCAATTAACGCATTTAAATATGGGTTAACGATAACAGTCCATCTACCAAACATATAGTTGAAACCATTGTTTGAAGTAGCTGGGTCTTTTTCAGAACCGATTGCTTCAAATACTTTTTGTTTTAATTCATAATCATTAGGGATAACAATTGTGTCTGGAGCAATTACTAATACTTCTCCATTGTCATCTTTAATGTTTTGCATTTTAGTTTCAATTTTACCTAATACTTCAGCACTGAATTCTCCAGCGTATTTGTTAGATTGAGTTGATCCATCTATGATTGATGGGTGAGCAGTTGAGAATAATGATACACCATCGTTAGATGTACAGTCCATTTTTAAACCACGGAATACTGTTGAAGTACCTTTTACTGCTCCTACTAAGAATTGTGCAGCATATTTTTCACGAGTTAAATGATATTGATCAATAAACCCTTGTGCACCAGTTCTTTTGATATCTAAGATTTTGTTATCTTCGATCATTTCTTCTGTAATAGCAAATTGGTCTTTCCAAGTGATATTTTCTAAGAATTTGCTGTATCCTTCTTGTTTTTCATCGAATGGATAAGCAGCACCTTCACCAACTGGTTGGAAACCATGTGCTAATGCAGTCATAGAACCAAATTTTTCACCAAAATTTGAACTATCAATCATTTTAAATAATTTGTTTACTAATGAGCCTTCTTCATAAGCTCTTACTCTTTCTTCTAGGAATGCTCTGATAGGTGCATCACTTTTACCGTAAATGCTGTCATTCACTCCTGAACTTTTACTAAATACTATACCAGCCATTTAGATTTTCCTCCTATCTTCTAAAGTTTCCTCTAATTTTATCTCCAACAGCAGTACCTAAAATTTGAGAAATCATAAATACTCCACTTGTAGTAGTTGCTGTTGCTTCTAAAGCGTTTGCAGTTGTAACTTTATCTCCAACTTTTAAAGCATTACCTGCAGCACTTAATGGTGCTTCAAATTCCATATCTTCCATAACACGGATAACAGGGATAGCTACTCCTTTCCCGTTACCTACTGCTACGAATTCAGGCATATCAGTTGCAGCACAAGCAGTTAATTTACCACCTGCTAGTTTTAATAATTCGCCTATTACGATATCTTCTGAAGCAGTTCCTTCGTAATATTCCATTGGAGCAGTTTTTGCTGATCCAACAGTATGTAATTTAAACATAACTTAGTCCTCCTTTATAAGCCATTTTTTGAACTCATTTTTATCAGCATCACCTAAGTTGTTAAATGTTTCACTATTCATATATTCTATAGCATCTTCCAATGAATTGAACCCACGTCCAGCATAATTAACATTGTTATATTCTAATCCTTTTGGTTTCTCAACCATAGGAACATCTATATCATTATCTTTTTCAATATCGATATCATTATCTTTTTCAATATCATAACCATATTCATTATTAATTAATTTTTCTATAGTAACATCTGGTAGTTTCTCTTCAATGTTTTCTGCATTAACTTTTTTAGCCATGATTAATTACTCCCTTCCTTAGCATAATGCTTTTTAATTTGTTCATCAGTCCAATGTGGGAAATTTTTTCTATATATTGCCATAACATCGTTTGGCACCACAACATCATTTGGACTTGTTCCTCTCACTGTGTTTACATGAGATTTATTATTTATATTGTTATATACACTTTGTTTTGCTGCCTCAGTATTTCTACCAGTCAACGCATCAAAGTTTTCTAACTTATACGCATCTACAATGTTTGCTCCTTTTTTAACTCTTTCCACGATACGGTCGTATGATGGATGAGATAATAAGTCATTAACACTTGTGATACTATTGTCAAGTTTACCTATCTCAGCAACTTGGTCTTCTAATTGTCTTTTTGCCTCACGTTCTTGTTGTTCAGCAATTATTTGTCTAGCTCGTAATACTTCGCTATTATTATCAATTATGTTATTCACATAATTTTTGAATGCATCTTTATCTTGCACACCCAATTCTTCTAATTGTTGTTGTGCAGAATATTCTTCTAATTCAGCCCAATTTTCAAATCCTCTGGCTTTCGCAATCTTGTCCAATTTACCTGTATATTCTTTTTCAATATCTTCACGTATTTTGGCTCTGTCACTATTAAGTCTTTCTGAATATTTCTTAGTAGCTGTCTTAGTATGTGCATCATCATTTTTTGATGTATCTTGTTCTTCAGGCTCACTAGTACCATCTGAGAACATCATATCATCGTCTATGTTGTCACCGTCAACATCTCCAGTTTCTTCTGGCTCATTAGCAGGTGAGTCTTCACTAAATAATTGAATATTTAGTGGAAGTAATTTTAATAAATCGTTCATTCTCTTTTTTCCTTTCGTGCGATTTCCAAGGCGAATGTCGGGGCACTTCCGTTTTGCAGCCTCTCACTTTTCAGTGGTAATAGGGTGTTATACTATTTTCCACTTTTTCCAGTTCTTAAATCAGCCCCACGTTTTACTTTAGGTGATTTAGGGTTTGCAGTTTTGTAAACAGCGTTAACAACTTGGTTTCCCTTGTTATTGATGCGTCCAGCATAACCTTTTTGCATAGTAACACTCCTTTCAAAATATTCACACATTTATACACCTTCCGTAACCCTCAACAGCGTGTGATATAGGTGTCCTGTTCCCTTATAACTCCCAAATAGTTTTAATATCTGCTTGCTATATTTCGAGTATTATTTATCTCGGCTTGAGTTTTAGCAGCATCACTTTGGCTCTTAATTAACTTAGCTCTGCTATTTTCTGTAGCACTTTGAATTTGCATTGCTTGTTGCTCTTGTTGCATTTGAAGTTGTCTTTCTTGAGCCTCTTGTTGTCTTTGTAATCTGTCACTAGCAAATTTGAGTGCTTGTTTAGAACCTGGGTAGTGTAATGTATCCATCATTTGCCAATACATAACTAACGTGTTAGCATCAGTTGGGTCACCATACGCACCACTTATAAAGTTATTTCTAGTTTCAGACCACATTAATTGACGGTTGTTTGCTAGTGTTGAACTTTCATCTGTATCGAATACAAATTCGTCATCGTAGAAATATTCACCAGCATCATCCCTATCAATAAACATACGTTTATCAAACATTTTATATTGCATTTGTCCATATTCATCTTGATAGTAAATACTTCTAGGTTCATCGGCATATGCTAACATGAATTGGAACATAACTTTATATAAATCAGAATAAGCATCATTTTTCATTGTTTTCTTACTCTCAAATCTACCAGCAGCATTTTCAGCACTTATTTGTTTTGCTTTACCACTAGTTGCAGTGCTATCTTCACGTCCTTGGAAACTGTTAGTAATACCAATTGTTTGACGTGCTACATTATAGTTTAATTCTAAGAAACCTAAGTCAGTCGATATATTCGGTTGAATAGCAACAGCATCAAATAGAGCTTTTTGACTAGGGTCTTTCAACTTAACTATTTTTAATTCTTCATCTGTGGCTTTAAAGTCGCAGTCCTCAGGTATGGTTACAATTGACCCACCTTTTAATAATTTTTGTTTTATTTTATCCATCGATATATTTAAATCATTTTGTTGGTCTTTGATGGCGTCTACGTCACTAGAACCAATAAATGAATTACGCTTACTAACGTTGATACGCTTTACAATCGGAAATGTTTTAGGAGTGTAATAAGGAACCTCAATCTCGATATCTTCGGCCATAGGTTGACCAGTCATTGGGTCTACTTTTTCTTGATGTAAAGTAATCTTTTCGTTAGTAATGTCTTTTAATTCAAATTTCTTACTACCACATTTACTACATTTGTCTTGGTCAGCAATTTTAGACTCACCACATTTAACACAACGATATTCTTTTCTTGCAAAATAGTTGTCTAAGTCGTTGATAACTATGTCATCTACCCAACTGAATAGACAAATGTTATTGTGATTATCTTTATAATAACAATACACATGTGTTACTAAGTCATCGTTATTAGTCTCATCCATATCTGGATCAGACTGAGATATGTCTCTTAATTTCGGAATGTCAATATCATATCTGTTTTTAATATCTAATTTAGTTTCTTCTAGTCTTAAGAATATATAGTCCATATCATTAATAGCCACTATACCTGGTTGTGGTATAACACATCTTGGATCTAAATCACTTACTTTAAGTTTACCAACAGTGTTTCTAGTATTAACACTATTATCCCACTCAACGTGGAAGAAACTTGCACCAGCAATAGGTGTTGTTCGTGCTTGCATATCGGCAATCTTATCGAAATCTAATCTATCAATTTCGTTCATAATGTAATGCTCAATTGTCATAGCACGGTTCTCGTTACCAGATAAACTAGTAACTTTAGGCATAGGTATAACTAAATCAGTTTGTGACTCAATAAGTTCAAATACAACTTTACGTACACTATCTGTTTTACCAGTAACTACGCCTTTTTTATTACGAATGTCTCCTGAACCCTCATAAATATTGAAGTAATTATCAATATTAGCAAGGGTATTGCGATGTTGATTTAATGCTTCTGCATATTTATCTTGCCAAAAGTGTAGTTTGTCAGAATTACCTCGGTTGTCTATTTGTTGATTTAGTTTACCTGCTTTTTTATGTGATTTCCCCATATAAACTCACCATCCTTCTTTTGACATAATCAGAGCCATTGTAGTAGTCTTCTATCATGTCCTCTGTCCATTTTATTTTATTTTTAGGTCGAATATGATCAACATCTCTAGGAGCAGTTACCCAATAAGTACAGAAATAACGTATAGCATCCAAACTATGCGTAATCTCATGGGGAGTAATACTCATGTCGTTCCCTTTCTTCTCATCATATTGAGCCAGTGGAAGACATCGTATCAAGTTGCTACACACGTTGAATATTTTAAATTTAGTACTTTTAATGATACCCTCAGGTGTCACAACTCTATTTACACGCATAGTGTCTTTCATCCATATCCATCCATTTATTCTGTCACGGTTAACTTTTGTTAAAGTTATACCTTTACTATAAAATAAGTCAGCTGTACTTTTACCAGTTTGAGCATTTCGACTCCATAAATCATCTGGTGCTAGGGTTAGGTCAACATCTCTTTCCATAAACCCTAAATCTTTCGTAGCCTGTTTTATTAGTTCTACGGCATCAGTTACTATAGCGTTAGGCTCATATATCTCATGAATAACGTCAATATTATTGTGATTATCCACAACAACGTGATAGCAAGCCAACATATCTAGCCCGTAGTCAAGTGTTCGATATAGTCGGTAGTTGCTAGGTAATTTTCTAGGATATATCACGTGCATATCTGGGTCAAAGTCATCAAAGAACATGTTCTCATACACATCCCATGACCCGTCAAGCATCATTAACCTACGCTTTTCTGGTAAGTTCTCCAATGTTCGCACATACTCGGGGTCGTTCTCAAGTAGCCATTTATTATCATAAACACTTGAACGAATAAATACGTAGTCATCTGGGTTTTCTCTACCATGGTATTTCCTATCAACAAACAACCTTTTAATGTACGCATGTCCTACCCCACCTGGGTTACAAGTGAAATACATACGTGGTGGGAATGGATTAGCCATTAACCCACTAGGTCTGTTTGACTCTGTTAGAGCTTGGAACTGAAACTCAGTAAAGTGTGTTGCTTCTTCAAGACATATTACCTCGTACGCTTGTCCTTGGAATTGTAAAACGTCATTCTCACTGTCACAATACCCTAACTTTATACGCGACCCATTCTCGAATAAGAACTCTTTCGTAACTTCTTTGTAGTGAGCTATTCGATTGTTAGGATCTTTGTCTTGAGTTTTAAGCATTTTTTGTAACGGTATCAAGTGGTTTTCTCGTAATTCGCTTAGACTTCTACGAAGTAATAGTATTTGTATACCTGGTTGGTTCAAAGCTAGAAGTATTACCTTCCAACGCATGATGAAACTTTTACCCCCACCTCTCGAACCACCGAAGGCTATGTATCTTGCTTTAGCTTCAAGAAATTCTATTTGTCTAGGGTAAAATCTAGGAGTAATTATATGTCTAGCCATTACTCACCAAATCGTCTCACTTCTTCAGCCATGCTTACAGTTATACTTGTATCTTGGAACACTTTATCTGCTGGTTTTTGTCCAATAGTATCCCTGACCACCTCGTACGCTTTTGTGTCTCCATAACAGGCTTTCATTATAATAGCCCCCGCCATGAAATCACTAATTGTTGGGTAATCAGGTACATTCTCGTTATTCATTAGTTCTACTAGTTGTTGTCTATCAACAGGTAGTCCTAATAATGAGACGAGACTCTCTCGAAATGAGTTATCACTAACGCTTTGTTTTTTCATAACTACTAACTCATCAGTTTTTATATTTGCTAGTCCTGTGAGTATTGCTTCATTTCCTTCCATACCCACCTCCTCTTTTATTGACTACTTGTCAATATCAAAGGGGAAGAGAAGCAACCTTTGATACTGGCAACTAGACAATAATTCTCTATATTTATTATAACATATAAATAACATTAAATCAAGTGTATTTGTATACATACATACACATACACACATTAATTTTTTATATATACGTTGGTAGGAAGAACACCCCCCTATCCCGTTTTAAGTTTTGAACTCCCCCCCCCATGCGTACGCGCGAGCACACACACGTGTCTCATTATAAAAAAAAGGCACACTTTTTTTCTTTTAAAAAGTTTAATATATTTTATAAAAAGTATTGCTTTTTTGTTTGGATATGCTATAATGTAATTGTGCTTGAGAGAGAGGCAACTCCTCCAAATGGCACTTGTTCTTTTACAATTACATATTTAATTATATTGTTATTATTAATAATAATATAGTTTTCTTAAAAAGTTTTACTACTTTTTATAAAAACTATTGACATTATAAAATAATAGTGATATCATTGATTTGTACTTGCAAGAGTACTATGTTCTTTGAAAACTTTATATATTATATTATTATCGTTAGTGATAAAATATAGGCACTAAATAGGGTAGAGTACTCGTGACCTATGCCACCCAACAGCATAACACATTGGGATAAACACGATAGGCACTAACACATATAATAAATAATATAATCACTAGGTATAGTGTAGGGTGTGGACCCCACCAGATAAGAGGGAACCTGGGTTAGAACTTGGGGCGGAAACTATCAACTGGTCTAGCACCACTCATTTGTGGTGTAGTAGAGGTGGAAACTATTTTATAGTCGGTAGCGTCGAAATGATAGGTGGATACTAGTACAAAGCAAGGGACTTACTAGGCACAAAGGGAATTTTTATAATCATATTAAGTGTATCAAATGTAGTGTTTGGTACACTTGCTTATGCTTATAAAAGGCATATAGACAAGGAGAGTGTTTTATGGCACATTATAAAAGAAGTAATGCTAGGAAACTAGCACGAGAAAAAAAGTTAAAAGATTTTTATAAAATAGTAGATAGTACGAGTTGTACTTATGGGAAAAAAGGTAATGTAAATAGTATCAACCCATATAACAATGTTACTAAAGCAAAATATGGTAATGAAACTGTATTAAGACACTACAGAAGAACTGTAGGTGCATCAGCCGAATATATCAATTTATTAAAATAGGAAAGAAGGAATAGAATATGTATATACCAGTTGAATTAATAATAGTTGCTCATATGAGTATAGTATGGTTTGTTTTTCAAGCATACGAAAGTACTTCGGTACGAAAAAGAAGAAGAAAAAGAAAATAATAGGAAAGAAGGAATTTTTGTGAAAAATAATGTAAATAATAATGTAAAGAATAGTATTAGAAATATAGGGGTATACTCTCAATTATCAAGTAATGCATATAATAACGAAATGGATAATTTAGAAATAGCATTAAATAGTAAATCAAACGAAGATATTGCTATCTATTTAGCAAGTCAAGCTTTTAGAAAGACTTTTGATAGTCTAAAAAGAAGAGAAGAAAAGAAACTTAAAGAATTAAGAGAAGAATTAAAGTCAACACTATTATAGTAGTTGTCAAGCAGATTTTTATAGTGATAATAGCAAGGTGGTACATCAAACAAGGGTGTACTACCTTTGACAAGCAAAAATTATATTTAGAAAAAAAGTACTAACTATATATTATATAGTGTACTATAGGGTGTACTAGGTACCCCAACAAAATTATATTTATAAAAAAAACCCTAACTATATAAGATATAGTTAGGACTTTTTTTTGAAATTAAAAAAAGTTTGGTATTAGGTAGTAAACCTAAAAAGTGTACTACTTTTTATACTTACTAGTAAAATAAATAATAGAATAGGAATGATAAAATATGGATACAAGATTAGAAATAGGAACAACAGTAAAACATAAAAATATAGGAGTAGGGGAAATAGTGAGTTATATACCATCTAATTACGCTCGTGAAGTGTATTTAGTATATTTCCCATTACGCGATGATTTACACAATGGAAGATTACCAGAAGAAGGACTACCAGGGTTTACCACAAATCAATATTGGTGGTGTAGACCTGAAGATTTAACAGTATTAACTGAAGAAGAATATAAAAGAGAAAGAGAAGGAGACAATATGAATATAGAAGAATTAATGAATAAATTTAAAGTGGGGGATACTATAAAATATAATGGTAATCAATCACTACCATACTATGTAAGCAGTGCAACATTATTAGAAATAGTTGGATACACTGAAGATAATAAAGTTGAAGTAAGAATACTTTGTCATAGTTACACTAATGTATTAGGAAATACAACACAATTTAATATTGGACTGTTAAAAGATTTCACACATCACACAGTTAAGTGTAGTCACTGTGGTGAAAATATAACAACACCATCAATAGTTGACCACGATGGCAACATAGTATGTGATGACTGCTTAAGTACTGCATTAGATAATGGGGATATGATACGATGTGACTGTTGTAGAGAGTATGTATTAACTGATGATACAAGATATATAGAAAGTGAGGATAAAACTGTGTGTTATGATTGTTATGACGAGTATTATAGAACTTGTTCACATTGTGGAGAAATGTATCATGTTGATACTATGTACTATCACGAACATTATGATGATTGGTTCTGTGAATGTTGTTATCCTGGGGATAGTGTATTTGAACCAGTAAGTAACCCAATGGTACAATTAGAAAAAGGTAAAAGATACTTTGGTATGGAGTTGGAAGTTGAAAACTACGACCAATATTCTTATGGTATAACTGACCAAATAATGGATATTATGGGGGACGATACTATTTTAGAAATAAAAGAAGATGGCTCTTTAAATTATGGTGGATTTGAAATTGTGTTCCAACCATTAAGTGAAGAATACATCAATAGTGATGAGTTTAAAGATAAATTAACTAGATTAAGTAATTTATTACAACGCAATAATTTTTATAAGGAAGCACCAAATGGTGGACTTCATATCCATACTACACGATTAGGTGGGGAAGATATTGCTGATTTATATACTTTAGCAAAATTCTTTGAAGATGAGTTAACAGGGATAAATGGTCGTTTCAATAGTAATTGGTGTAGAATAGGTGACTATACTACAGATTATGGTAAAAATAAAGACATTGTTGACAGTATTCAAGGGGATACAAGATATCAATGGTGGAATACTACTAACCGTGCCACTATTGAGTGTAGAGCATTTGATAGTAGTTTAGATGTTGATACAATATTAAGTAATTATAACTTTGTTATAAATGCTTTCAAATATAGATGTGATAAAAAAGTTAACAATATCACTTGGGATATGTTAATGGGTAAAAGTGCACACATTACTAAAACATCTAAAGTGTATAGTGTTGATACATTAAGATTTATCAAACAAATGTATAAAACTAACAGTGGTAAAGTAAGAGCCATCAAACATATTATGGGTATAATAGAAAAAGAGTTAAGAGTACAACTTGATAATTTAAACTATAATAGAGTAGCAATGTTAGGTAATGAGTTAAGACAACTTAACAACATTATGTCTAATAGTTTTACCTTAAAAGACTACTCTTTAGAATATATTGCTAATTTAGGTAGAACATTAGATATAGAAGAATTAAATGAGTATGTAAGACATCTTTAAGATGTCTTTTTTAGATAGGAGATAGATAAATATGTGTATAATTGTAGCAAAACCAAAAGGCAGTGAGATGCCTAAAAATGAGATTTTTAGAAATTGTTTTATGAATAATGATGATGGGGCAGGGTTAATGTATGCCAACCCATCAACAGGTATGATAGAGATTGAAAAAGGGTTTATGACTTGGCATAGTTTTGAAACTAGACTAGACGAGTTAAAAGAAAAATATAATGACTTTGAAGGTATGAACTTTGTAGCACATTTTAGAATAGGCACGCAAGGTAAAAATGACGGGTACACTTGTCACCCGTTCCCTATATCAAGTAAGGATAAAATGCTGAGAAAGTTGAAACTGACAACTGATATGGGGTTTGTTCATAATGGGATATTAAGTGATTATAGTAGTAGTTCTTATGACTATAAAACTAAGACTTATATTAAAAAAGATACTGTGTTAAGTGATACTCAACTATTCATAAAACATCAACTGAATAGTTATAAGAGTTTAAATAGGAACTTTTTAAAGAATAAGCAAGTAAGAGATTTTATAGGAAGATATGCTAGTGAGAACAGCAGTAAGTTTGCATTTATTGATAAAGGAGACCAACTATACTTATTTGGTAACTTTACATTAGATGATGGGGTGTATTATTCTAAC
>JAFZDT010000054.1 GCA_017561055.1 Erysipelotrichaceae bacterium | reverse complement strand
TTGCGGATTCAATTTGTCAAAAGGGGTTTGATTTGCTTTTCTTTACTTCCTCTGGTGGTTCAATGGCAATGATGGAACCTTTTGCTATGTGGGTAAATCAGACTCCTTTACAGGCAGCGACAATGATTTCTGCAGATATGTTGTTAATGGGTTGTAATCGATTAACTTCAAATAGTGTTGCGTTTTTGTCTTCTAAATCTGGGGATACAAAAGAAACGGTTGAAGCGGCTCGATATTTAAAAGAAAGAGGCGTACGTATTTTTTCTATTTGTGGTGTTGAAAGTTCGGTACTAGAAAGTTTGTCGGATGATTGTGTAGTTTATAAAGATGGTCGACCACAAGAATTAATTTACTATTTATTAATTGGACGTATTTTATATAATAAAGGTTATTTTAATGAGTATCCAAAATTTGCGGATGATTTGAAAAATTTAGGATATGCTTTATGCCAAGTAAGAAAACAAGCAGATGAAAAGTGTAAAGATTATGCAATGAAATATCATAATGAACCATATAATATTTGGATTGGTTCTGGTGATTTATGGCCAACAGCGTATTCGTATTCTATGTGTGTATTGGAAGAGTCTCAATGGGTTCGTACAAAATCAGTAACTTCAGCTGAGTTTTTCCATGGAACAATTGAGTTGGTAGAAAAAGATGTTTGTGTGACTTTGCTGTTAACGGAAGGAATTACACGTCCACAAGATGAAAGAGTGAAACGATTTGTTAGTAAATATTCTGATAAATTTACTTGTTTTGATACAAAAGATTATGATTTGCCAGGAATTTCTGATGAATTTAGAAAGTTATTATCTCCTGTTGTGATGGCAGCGGTATTGCAACGTATTGGAAAGAATATGGAAGTCATAACCAATCATTCATTGGATATTCGTAGATACTATAGGAAAGAAGAGTATTAATATGAGAATCCTTGGACTAGGTGATAATGTAATTGATGAATATGTAAATACAGGGGCATGTTATCCTGGTGGTAATGCGGTGAATTTTGCTTGTCATATTGCCAAATTGGATGTTGAATCAGCATATTTGGGAAATTTAGCGGATGATAGATATGCTAAAATCATTGAACAAGCATTAGAAGAAATGCGTGTAGTGTATGATCATTGTCCAGTAATTAAAGATAGCAGTACAAAGCGTTGTTTGTATAGTGTAGTAGATGGAGAAAGAGAATTTTTAAAAGTTGATTTAGGAAATAATTGGTCTGCACAAGTGGATGTGCAATCGAATATTGAATATATTTCTTCATTTGATGCGGTGCATTGTTGTTGTAATGCGAAAATGGAAGAACAAATGCATTTGTTGTGGGATATCGATACTGTATTTACTTATGATTTTGGTGAAAAAGAAAAATATCGTAATGAAGAATATTATCAAAAAATATGTAAAAGATTAGATTTAGCATTGTTTTCATGTAATCCAATGAGTGTTGATGAGGCAAAACAATTTTGTGCACCTTTGCATGCATTAGGTGTTAAACACGTTCTAATTACAATGGGTAGTTATGGACAATATATCTCTAATGGAACAGATATTTGTAAAGGAACTATTGAAAAAGTGGATGCAGTGGATACTATGGGTGCTGGTGATGCTTTCTGTGCAGCACTTGTTAAATACTTAGTTCAAAATGGTTGGAAGAAAGATCAAATTTTAGATATAGAATTGCTTCAATCTGCTTTAGCCTTTGCCTCTACATATGCAAAGAGTAATTGTATGGTTGAAGGTGGATTTGGAGTAAGAGGAAATTGAGGTAATCATTCATGTCGAGTGTTAAGGTTAATGGGATAGATATACAATCTACAAAAGAAAAAATTATGGATTTTTCATTGGTTTTGTTGGGGAGTTTCTTGTTAGCTGTAGCTTCTGCATATTTTATTGTACCTCATGATGTATTAACAGGTGGCTGTGCGGGTATTGCAGTAATTGTAACTAAAGTAACTGGTATTAGTACAGAGTTATTAATTAATGGTCTAACAATCTCATTATTCTTAATCGGATGTGTATTTTTAGGTAGAGATTTTGCAATCAAAACGGTTACTAGTTCAATCGCTTATCCAATCTTTAATACGTTGTTATCACAAACTAATGTTTATATTGATGTGGATCCGGTAGTAGCTAGCATATATACGGGTGTGTTATTGGGTGCAGGTGTAGGAATTGTATTTAGAACTGGTGCTTCCACAGGTGGTACAGATATTCCGCCATTAATTATTCATAAATTTACCCATATTCCATTACATACTTTGGTGTTATTGGTAGATGCTTTAACAGTAGGTGCTGGATTTATTGTCTTTGGTATTGAAAAAGTATTAGTTGGTTTAATTTCAGTGTATATTTCAGCAGTTGTCATTGATAAAACGATGTTAATGGGTGGACAACAATCCAAAGCGATTTATATTATTTCTGAACATTATGAAAAGATTATGGAAGAAATTCATAATAAATTGGAACGTGGTTCTACTATCTTAACAGCTACAGGTGGTTATACAAAACAAGAAAGACCTGTGATTTATGTAGTAATTTCTCAAAAACAATATCCTGAATTGAATCGTTTGCTTGCTCATTTAGATCCACAAGCATTTGTAGTGGTATCCGATGCGACAGAGGTTCATGGACTAGGATTTACATATGATGATTAATATAAAATCAACGGAGGAAAAAAGTATGATAGGAATTAATGATTCAAATATGTATCGTGAGATTCATGACCAACATCGTCATGTAGCGGATTGTTTGCGTTTAAATGCAGATATGATGAAAAAGATTGCGAAAGAAGTAAAAGAAAGAAATATCAAAAGTGTAGTATTAGTAGGTAGAGGATCAAGTGATCATGCGAATCTAGTAGGACGTTATGCTTTTGAAATGTATACCGATATGGTAGCTACAATAGCAGCTCCATCAGTAGTAACGATGTACAATGGTAAAGTAGATTATAGTAATAGTTTAGTGATTGGTATCTCACAATGTGGACAAGCACAAGATGTGTATGAAGTATTGAAACGTTGTGATGATCAAGGTGGTATTGCAGTAAGTATTACCAATGTAAGAGATTGCTTGATGGCTACATTAAAAGAGTATTATATGAATTGTGAATGTGGAGAAGAGAAGAGTTTTACAGCATGTAAATCATATTTAACCCAAATGACAATTTTATTAGGATTGGTAGCGGAAATTAGTGGTGATGCATCATTGAAAGAAGCATTAGAAAAAGCCCCAAGTGTCATTGAAAAGTGTTATGAAATTGAAGAGCAAGTGCGTAAGATTTTACCAATGTATCGTAATGCAAATCAAGTGTATTTGTATGGTAGAGGCTTATTAAATGCTTTAGCAAATGAAGCGGAGTTAAAGATTATTGAGTCTGCGTATTTAGACGCAAGATGTTATGGATCAAGTGATTTCTATCATGGACCAATTAGTATGACACCAAGATTTATGCCAAATATCTTCTATGTAGCAGATACATTAACGAATCAGTCTACAATGGATTTGCATAATAAA
This sequence comes from Erysipelotrichaceae bacterium, assembly GCA_017561055.1. Classification (GTDB taxonomy): domain Bacteria; phylum Bacillota_I; class Bacilli_A; order Erysipelotrichales; family Erysipelotrichaceae; genus RGIG4607. The sequence goes on along the minus strand of JAFZDT010000054.1, from coordinate 2,714 downwards.
TTAAGAAGTGAAAAACAATTATATACAACAGTAGTAACGAATGTAAAAGAATATGCAGAAATGGCAGATCATTCTGTGGTATTACCAGAAGAGTGTGATGGAATTTTAGGAGTATATGGATGTGCAATCTTCTCACAATTATTTGCTTGTTTATTAGCGATTGAAAGAGGATATAATCCAGATTTCCCTGTAGGATTAAGTAAAGTTACTGTTACTCGATAGAGCACAAAATTGTGCTCTTTTCTTTTGGTTTAACATATTTTATTGGTTGTATTCATAAGTATAACTGAAGGAGGATATTTATGAGTACGCATGATGTCTATAAAAATGTCGCAGAAAGAACAGGTGGAGATATTTACTTAGGAGTAGTTGGACCTGTTAGGGTTGGTAAGAGTACCTTTATTAAGAAGATGATGGAACAAGCAGTTATTCCATATGTGAGAGATGAAGAAGAAAAAGCAAGAATGATAGATGAATTACCGCAATCAGCACAAGGGAAAACGATAATGACAACGGAACCAAAATTTGTGCCAAATCAAGCGGTAACAATTGAATTAGAAGATGGATTACATGTGAATGTACGGTTAGTGGATTGTGTTGGTTATGTAATTAATGAAGCCAAAGGTTATCGAGATGAAGATGGCGAACGAATGGTTCGTACACCATGGTTTGATGATGCAATTCCTTTTCATGAGGCAGCTAGAATTGGTACCCAAAAAGTAATTCAAGATCATTCTACAATTGGCATAGTGATTACAACGGATGGAAGTGTTGTGGATTTGCCTCGTGAAGCGTATGTTGATGCTGAAAATGAAGTGATTGAACAATTAAAATCGATAGGAAAACCATTTATTATCATAGTGAATAGTAAAGACCCAACAAGTACAATAGCAACTAATGTAGTTAGTAAATTACAGGATAAACATCAAGTGCCAGTATTAGGATTAGCATGTAATCAATTAAAAGAAACGGATATATTAGCGATTTTAAAGGAAGCGTTATATGAGTTTCCGGTATCTGAAATTATTATGAATATGCCGAAATGGATTATGGTATTAGATGATGATCATTGGTTAAAACAAAGTCTACAGACATCTATTCAACAAAGTATGTTAGCAGTAAATAAATTAAGAGAAGTCGAAATAATTGTAACAATGTTGAATGAGAATGAATATATTACGAAATCCTTTATGAAAAGTTTAGATGCTGGCAAAGGTAATGTTGAGATTGAAATTGAGGTGTTGCCTGAATTGTATCATCAAATATTGAAGGAAATTATTGGTGTAGATGTTATGGAAAGAGCAGATATGATTTCGTTTATGCAAAGTGTTGTATTAGCAAAAAAAGAATATGATTCGATTAGTGGTGCTTTACAAATGGTTAAACAAACAGGATATGGGTTTGCGAGTTGTCCGTTAGATGAAATTAAATTATCGAAACCAGAGTTGGTTCGCTTGCAAAATCGTTATGGTATGCGTATTAAAGCTACTGCGGGTACGATTCATATGATTAAAGTGGATGTGGATACGGTTTTTGAACCGATTATCGGTTCTAAAGAACAAAGTGAATCTTTGATAAGTTATTTATTAAAGGATGCGGATGTTGACGAAATGGCGATTTGGAATGCAGATATCTTTGGTAGAAAGTTATCTGAAGTGATTCAAGATGGCTTACAAATGAAGTTGACGATGATTCCAGATGGTGCAAGAGTACGTTTACAGGCAATTTTAGAAAGGCTTGTAAATAAAGGAAAGGGGAATGTTATTGCTATTGTTTTATAATCTTTGTATATATTGAATCTTGTTGATTTTTTATAACAACGTGGTAAAATGTTGCAAGGAGGAGGTATATCAGATGAAAGAAACTATGAATAAAAAAGCATTAGCTGAAGTAGTAGCTGAAAAAATGAATTTGACAAAAAAGGATTCTCTAGTAATTGTTGACATTATTTTTGATGAAATTAAGAATACATTAAAAGAAGATGGAAAAGTGGATATTAGCGGATTCGGTAAGTTTGAAGTAAAACATAAAGAAGCTCGTAAAGGTATTAATCCTTCTACATTAGAAGCGGTAGAAATTCCTGCCAAAAATGTTCCTGCTTTCAAACCTGCCAAAGCATTTAAAGAAAGTTTATAGTCAGATTCTAAGAGGGCATTTTTTGCCTTCTTTTTTATAAATTTTTATTTACTTTTTAAATTGATTGTGGTAGTATAACGGTGTTGTATGTCCATTGCGACTACAACCGCTCAAAAATGGGTTAAGAACTTGTAAAAAGTCCCCTAATTTGGCGAGTCTAAGTAAAATAAGAAAGTGAGGTGCAAGGGATGTACGCAATTATTGAAACAGGTGGAAAACAAATTCGTGTTGAAGAAGGTCAAGCAATTTTCGTAGAAAAATTGAATGTTGAAGCTGGTGAAACTGTTGAATTTGACAAAGTAGTAGTTGTTTCTGACAAAACTACAAAAGTTGGTGCTCCATACGTAAAGGGTGCTAAAGTTGTTGCTGAAGTTGAAAAACAAGGCAAAGGTAAGAAAATTGTTATCTTCAAGTATAAAGCTAAAAAAGGTTCTACAAGAAGAAAACAAGGTCACCGTCAACCATATACAAAATTGATCGTTAAATCAATTGAGGCTTAATATATGATTGAAGTCAAAATAAACTTATGTAACCAAAGAATTCAAAAGATAAAGATTTCTGGTCATGCATTATTTGCT
>JAFZDT010000053.1 GCA_017561055.1 Erysipelotrichaceae bacterium | reverse complement strand
GAATGTACCTACATCAAGTCAACCATCTGTTGGTGAAACACTAGAAGTGTTTGAAAATACAGATGAAGATATTGTTGTTATTTCTATGGCTGATGGATTAAGTGGTACGTATCAAAGTAATGTAGGTGTTAAAAATAGTTTGGATAAGAATGATCATATTCATATTATTAATACAAAAACTCTTTGTGGTCCTCATCGTTATATGGTAAAAAAAGCAATCCAAATGAAAAAGGATGGTTGTACAACTCAAGAAATGGTTGCAGAAATGGAATGTTTGGCAAATTCTCATAAATCATTCTTAATTCCAAGTGACTTTGATTTCTTAAGTAGAGGTGGTCGTTTAACGCCATTGGCTGCTAAGATTGCGGGATTAATCAAAATTGTACCAGTTATGACACAAACAGAAGATGGTAAAAAACTAGAATCTGCTGGTATTAAACGTACAATGAAAAAAGCTGTTGAAGAAGCGATTTCTCAATTCAAGGCTATGGGTGTTAATGAAAAGTATTTAATTACGGTATCTCATGCAGGTGTTGAAGAAGAAGCTAAAAAAGTAGTAAAACAAGTAGAAGAAGCATTTGTAAATACAGAAATTGAATTGGTACATTTATCTTGTGCATTTGTAACACAAGGTGGTCCTGGTTGTATTGCAATTCAAGTAATTGAAAAATAATCCTGTGAAAAACAGGATTTTTTTATATTATCTATAGGTTTTTTAAAAACTTGTGGTACAATTATTAAAAACGTACAAATAAAGAGGTGTTAGTATGAATTATAGAATTGTTGTGGATTCTTCAGCAAATCGTTTAACAGATGGACATTTAATTTCTGTTCCATTAAAAATTGTAACTGATGAAAGACAATATGTAGATGATGAGACATTACCATTAGATGAAATGTTAGAGTATCTAAGTAATTATAAAGGAAAATCAGGGACTTCTTGTCCAAATACAGCTGAATATGTAGAAGCATTTGGTGATGCCGATTGGGTATTTGCGATTACGATTACTTCAAATTTATCTGGTAGTTATAATGCGGCTAGAATTGCTTGTGAAGAATATGAAGAAACAAATCCTGGGAAACGTGCGTATGTATTTGATTCATTAAGTGCTGGTCCTGAATTGGTTTTATTGGTAGAAAAGATTGAAGAATGTATGGCTCAAGGTATGGACTTTGATCAAATCGTTTCTGCAGTTGAAAAATATAAAGAAGATGCACACTTAATCTTTGCGTTAGAATCATTAACAAACTTGGCTAACAATGGTCGTGTATCTAAAGTAGTAGCTGCAGGTGCGAATATCTTAGGTATTCGTATTATTGGTAAAGCGGTTGTGGGAAGATTAGATCCTACTCATAAAGTAAGAGGTCAAAAGAAAGCAGTTAAAACTTCTTATGCAATTATGAAAGAAACTGGATATAGCGGTGGTAAAGTAATTATTGATTCTTGTTATGGTTTGGAAACAAGCGAACAATTAGCAGCTTTAATTCGTGAAGAATATCCAGAAGCAAACATCCGTTATGGTAAGTGTGGAGCATTATGCAGTTTCTATGCTGAAAAGGGTGGATTAATGATTGCTTTTGAAGCACATGGAGAAAATGACAAAGTAAGATAAGAGTGGCGTATGCCACTTTTTTTATGTATAATTTACTTGTCTAGGAGGATGGTGTATGGAGACAAAAGAAGCTCTTGCGAAAATTTTAGCGCAAGAAAAAGAAGTTGAATTAGAGCATTTTCATCAAGGGGACATGAGAAAATTGGCTTTGTATTTAATGCAAAAAGCAGATGAAAGTACAACGCCACTAACTGTTCGTATTACAAAAGGGAAACAAATTATGTTTCACTATGTTGCGAATGATAATAGTTTAGATAAAGATAACTGGGTAAGAAGAAAAATCAATAGTGTAATGAATTTTCATCATTCATCATTGTGGCTGCATTACAAAACAAATGGTGATGCAAATCAATTGATGTTGAAATACGGGTTATCAATGGAAGATTATACTGTTTCAGGTGGTGCAGTTCCGATTATTGTTAAGGGAGTTGGCGTGATTGGTGCTATCGCTATTAGTGGATATTCTGGTTTGTGGGAAGATCATGATATGGGAATTGAAGCCTTACAATGGTTAAAAGGAGAACAACATGAAGAATAAAAAGAATATGTTTTATATGATGGTGATATTTGCGTTTTCATATATCGCCTTTACCTTTCCATATGTATTGATGATGCCATATTTGCAATCTCTTGGTTACTCTGGTAGTGAACAAGGTGTAATTATTGCATGTGGTTCTTTGGCTGGTATGGTTGGCCAAATGATTTTTGGTTATTTATGTGATAAATATAAAACGGTTAAAAAGTTTGTCTATTTAGGACAATGTTTATTAGTGGTATTTACATGGGTGTTCTACTATATTGGTGGTCATTCATTCTTCTTGCATTTAGCACTTGGTACATTAACGCAAGGTGTATGGCTAATTATGTGTGGATTGATGGATAGCTGGGCATTGGAAGTGGATGAAACATGTTCACAAAACTATGGTAGTATTCGTGCTTTTGGGGCAATTGGCTGGGTAATTGGTGGTCCAATTGTTTCATGGGTTGCGTCTAATTATGGATATAAATATATGGGATTTGCTTTAATGGCATTTACATTATTGATGTTTGCGGTTTCTTATTGGGCTCCAGATGCTCAAAAATCTGAAGCTGCTCAAAAGAAAGAGTTAAAATTCTCTGATGTAGTGACATTGGTAAAAAATCCTAGATATGTAGTTGTTGTAGCGATTTTCTTATGTGCATTCTTAGTTATGAACTTTGAAAATTTCTTGGCTGTACAAAAGATTGGTGTATTAGCTGGTGATGGTAGTGCTACGTATACAAGTTTAAAATCTAGTTTCCAAGCGGCGTTTGAATTGCCATTCTTCTTTATGGGTGGTATGTTATTGAAGAAGTTTGGATATACAAAGTTATTATATGTTGCATTGATTGCGTATTTATTCCGTGTTACTGGTACAATGCTTTCATTGAATGCGATGCAAATTGTATATGTATCTGCGATGCAATTATTAACATTCCCATTATTAACGATTACAAGTAAAACGATGGTTGATAATGAGATTCCAGACTATTTGCGTTCAACTGGGCAACAAGTTGCCTTCTCAGTATATAATGCTGGTTCAGCATTAATTGCACCATTAATTGGTGGGGCAATGTTTGATGCATTAGGAGCTAATAAAGCGTTAATGGTGGTATTAGCGTTTGCGGTAGTTCCGGTTGTATTATTAACTATTTATAACAAAATGAAGAAAGTAGAGGGATAGTATGTTTCTTTGTCCTAAGTGCAAAAAGGTATTAACTAAAAAAGATCGTAGTTATGTATGTGAAGAAAATCATCAGTATGATATAGCGAAAGAGGGTTATGTTAATTTAATTCTTGCGAATCAAAAAAATTCTAAAGAGCCAGGTGATCCTAAAGAATCGCTAGTTTCTCGTAGAACCTTTTTGTATGCAGGATATTATGAAGCATTGAGTGATGCTTTAAATGCTGTAGTAAAGCAATACGTTGGTTCTGGTAGCTTTTTAGATGCTGGTTGTGGTGTTGGATACTATTTAGAAAGAATGATGCTAGCACACCCTAATTTGGATTATTATGCAGTAGATATTGCCAAAGAAGGTGTTAAAATGTGTGCGAAACGCAATAAACAAGCAAACTGTGCGGTAGCGAGTGTTTTCCATTTACCACTAGCAGATCATAGTTTAGATGGTTTAATGAGTGTATTCTGTCCATATAGTGCAGAAGAATTCTCAAGAATTGTAAAAGAAGATGGTTATGTAATTTCAGTAACACCAGGCAAGCGTCATTTATATGAAATGAAAGAAATTGTATATGCCAATCCATATGAAAATGATGAAGCTGGCTATACATTACCTGATTTTGATTGCGTAGAACAAAGAAAAGTTACGACTAAGATTTGTTTAAAGAGTAAAGCGGATATTGAAGCATTGTGGACAATGACTCCATATGTTCATAAAACAAGTAAAGATGATACACAAAAGCTATACAATTATGATACATTAGAGACTACAATAGATTTCTTAGTTGGTATTTATCAAAAGAAAAGAGGATAACCATGAAAAAGATTTTGTTATGTTTAATGATGGTATTATTGGTAGGATGTACAGGTGCTACTGATGCTCAAAAGTTCAAAAAAGAATATGAAGCATTAAATGGTCAAAGTAATGATGCAGGTGTATTACATAAGACGATAGAAATGTCTGAAAACAATCCAATGATTTACGCTACAGATGATGAAGTGATTTCGATGCTAGAAACAGGCACAGGAATTGTCTATTTTGGCTATCCTGAATGTCCTTGGTGTAGAGCAGCTTTACCAGTTTTATTAGAAGCGGCGGAAGAAGAGTTGATGACAAAGATTTATTATTTAAACAATAAAGATCAAAGAGATACTCGAGAAGCTTTAGAAACTGGTGGAAGTGTGGTTACTGTGGATGGTACATCAGAATACTATCGTATTGTGAATGCCTTAGGTGAACATGCTAGTGTTTATGAAGGTATGGGTGATGATAGTATTAAACGTCTATATTATCCTACTGTTGTCTTTGTTCATGAAGGTGAGATTGTTGGTGTTCAAGTATCATTAGCATCTGAAGAGGGTGTTGATCCTCGACAAGATTTAACAACTGAACAATGGAATGATTTAAAAACGATTTATAAAGAATATATGAGAAAAGTTAAAGGAGCGTGTGATAGTTCTTGTTAGAGCTATCACATTTCTTTTTTTATTAAAGAAGTGTATAATGGAACATGTGTATTGTAGGTGATAAGTATGATTAGAAAATTTATTAGTTATTATAAACCACATTGGAAACTATTTAGTATTGATATGTTTTGTTCATTACTAGTAGCTATATGTGATTTATTTTATCCAATTATTGCGAAAGATATTATTAATGATTATGTGCCAAATCAAAACATTCGTTTATTGGTTGTTTGGTCCATTGCATTGGTTGTTATTTATATTTTAAAAGCGATTTTAAACTTTATTATTCAATATTGGGGACATATTGTGGGTGTACGCTTACAAGCAGATATGCGCCAAGATTTATTTAATAAGCTACAAAGATTACCATTTAGTTATTTTGATTCAACCAAAACAGGTACAGTTATGTCTCGTTTAGTGAATGACTTAATGGAAGTATCTGAATTAGCTCACCATGGTCCAGAAAATGTCTTTATTTCGGGAATTATGTTAATTGGTTCATTTATCATGTTAGCGAATATCAATCTACAATTAACCATTATTGTATTCTTAGTTGTGCCATTGATTGTTATTTTTGCGTCACTAATGCGTAACAATATGACGCGTACATTTAAAAAGACTAGAGAAAAAGTGGCAGAAGTTAATGCGAATGTAGAAGCAAGTATTGCAGGTATTCGTGTTACTCGCGCTTATACATGTAATACACATGAAATTCAAAAATTCAAAAAAGTAAATGCTGATTATCAAGTAGCTCGTGCAGAGTCTTATAAAGTAATGGGACAATTCCACAGTGGAATGAACTTAATGATGGATATCTTATATGTTATCGTTTTATGTGCTGGTGGTGTCTTCTTCTTTAATGGAAAAATCGATGTTGGTGAATTTACAATGTTCTTGTTATATATCAATAACTTCTTAAAACCAATTCGTAACTTAATAGCCATTTATGAACAAATTCAAAATGGTATGACAGGATTTACTCGTTTTGATGAAATTATGAATATGGAAGAAGAACCTGAAAAAGAAAATGCGATTGAAGTTGGGGAATTAAAAGGGAATATTACTTTTGATCATGTAAGTTTCCAATATACTTCAAGTGAGGATGAAGATCATCGTGTAATTAAAGATTTATCTTTACATATTGAACAAGGTAAAACAGTAGCCTTAGTTGGGCCAAGTGGTGGAGGAAAGACAACGATTTGTCATTTGATTCCTCGATTCTATGAAGTAGATGAAGGAAGCATTTCTATTGATGGTATCGATATTACCGATATGACTCGTTTGTCTTTACGTAAGAATATTGGTATGGTAGCTCAAGATGTTTTCTTATTCAATGGTACCATTCGTGAAAATATTGCCTATGGTCGATTAGATGCGACAGACGAAGAAATTATGGAAGCCGCTAAAAAAGCGAATATTCATGATTATATTATGGCACTAGATGAAGGTTATGAAACAAACGTTGGTGAACGTGGTGTTAAATTAAGTGGTGGTCAAAAACAAAGAATTTCGATTGCTAGAGTTTTCTTGAAGAACCCTGCAATTCTAATTCTAGATGAAGCAACAAGTGCCTTAGATAATGCGACAGAAATGTTGATTCAACAATCGTTAGAAAAATTAAGTGAAGGTAGAACTAGTGTAGTGGTTGCGCATAGATTATCTACAATTAAAAATGCGGATGAAATTATTGTTTTAACAAAGGATGGTATTGAAGAAAGAGGTACACATGAAGAACTATTAGCAAATAATGGTATGTATGCATCTTTATATCAATATCAATTTAAGGAATAGTTATGATTAAAGCAGCGATATTTGATGTGGATAAAACCTTGTTATCTCATAAAGGAAGATGTATTCCACAAAGTGCAGTATATGCAATCGAGGATTTAAGAAAAGAAGATACTTTAATCATTCTAGCAACAGGAAGACCTGTTTATGCTTTGGATGAAGTAAAAGAAGCTGGTGTTCAATATGACTATGTAGTTGGTTGTAATGGGCATTGTGTATATGAAAATGATGAATTATTGGATGCGTCCTATTTTACCTTTGAACAAGTAGAGAAATTAACAGAATTCTGTGTAAAACATGATTATGTATTGTTGTGGAAATATAGTGATAAAAACTATGTGTATCATGGTGTAGAAAGAATGATTGAAATCCATGAGCGTTTACAAATTAATGAACCATTTATTCATTGTGAAACTCGTGATAAGCATCATAGTGAATTGCCTTTTGGTGCAGTGGTATACGCTCCACAAAAAGAAGTGGATCGCTATGTTGAAGAATATGATGATTCACTGGTATTCTTTGCATGGACTGATGATTGTTTCGATGTTTCACTAAAAGCAGTGAGCAAACTAACGGGATTGGAACAATTATTGAAAAAGATTGATTTACAAATGGATGAGTGCATTGCCTTTGGTGATGGAGCTAATGATTTAGAGATGCTACAAAATGCGGGAATTGGAGTAGCGATGAAAGAATGTCATTCATCCTTGTTAGATGTATGTGATTATCATACAGATGATTGTTTAGAAGATGGTATTGCGAAGGGGTTATTGTATTATCAGTTAATTGATGAAATTCGGAGGTAGTTATGATTCGTTTAGCAGTATTTGATGTAGATGGAACTTTGTATTCTCATAAAACGCATAGTGTTCCACAAAGTGCAGTAGAAGCTGTAAAGAAATTGCGTGAACAAGGTATTCAAATTGCGATAGCGAGTGGTAGACCGGCATTTGTTATGCAAAATGTAATCGAAGCTGGTATTGAATTTGATTATGTAGTTGGATGTAATGGTCATTGTGTATATAAAGGGACTACAGAACTTTTAGGTGGTTTTTCTTTTAATGAGAAAATGGTTGATGATTTAGTACAATATTGCGTTGAACATGATTATCCTTTGAGTTTTAAATTTCCTTATGCAAACTATGTTTATAACAAAATTGAATGTTTTGAACAAATTCATAAGAACTTGAAATTATCTGATAATTTAGTACATAAACATTATGAGCGTAATCATCATCGTGAAGAATTACCATTTGGTGGAGTTAGCTTTTTTGCACAAGCAGAAGCAGATGCGTATTCAAAAGAACATCCTGAGATTTCCTTTTTACCATTTGAACCAGATCGTTATGATATATCATTATCATATGTGAATAAAGGAACAGGATTGGAGCTATTATTAAAAGAGATTGGCCTTACATTTGATGAGTGCATTGCTTTTGGTGATGGCGCAAATGATGTTGAAATGCTTGAAAAAGCAGGCATTGCTGTTGCGATGAAAGAATGTCATCCATCTTTGTTAGATGTATGTGATTATCATACAGATGATTGCTTAGAAGATGGTATTTATAAAGCTTTAAAATATTATCAATTAATTGATTAGGAGAGCAATATGATTCAGTTGGCAGTGTTTGATGTGGATGGAACTTTGCTTTCTCATAAAAACTTTCAAGTTCCTCAAAGCGCAGTAGAGGCGATTAGAAAATTACGAAAACAAGGAATACAAGTTGCTATATGTAGCGGTAGACCAGCTTATGCGTTAGGGTGTCTATTTAATGCGGGTGTAGAAGTGGATTATATTGTTGGATGTAATGGTCATTGTGTATATCGGGGAACAGATGAATTAATAGCGGCTGTTTATTTCGAAGAGAAGACGGTACAAGAATTAACGGATTTTTGTATAGAGAATGATTATCCATTAACATGGAAATTTGAAAAAGCGAATTACTTTTATAACAAAATGGAAGAATTTGATTATATTAGTAAAGCGCATACTTTAACAGAAGAGCGATTATACAAGTGCTATGAAAGAAATCATCATTATCAAGAATTGCCTTTTGGTGCTGCGACGTTTATTCCTCAACAAGAGGTGGATGCATATATAAAAAAACATCCAGATGTGCAATTTGTGCCGTTTGCGCCAGATCGTTATGATGTCATTTTGAAAAAAGTAGATAAAACAACGGGATTGGATTTACTGTTGAAGGGAATTGGTTTAACGTTTGATGAATGTATTGCCTTTGGTGATGGGGCAAATGATTACGAAATGCTTGAAAAAGCAGGTATTGCGGTTGCGATGAAAGAATGTCATCCATCTTTGTTGAATATTTGTGATTATCATACAGATGATTGCTTAGAAGATGGCATTTATAATGCGTTACAATACTATCAATTAATCGATTAATAAGAAGTATGCTGTCTCTTGTAATTGACATAATAAAATAGCAAATACTATTAAAATAATGTTGTGATTGTTTCTTTTTTTGATGGTAATTTAGAAGTATAAAAAATGTTAAAAAAACCTTTAAAAATCGAAAGAAAATTGTTGACAATCATATCATAAAAACGTATACTAAACGTGCTACGCGAATCGTAGTGCGTTTTTTAGTGTGGGAGGGAGTATTACACGCCTGTAGAACCACAACTATAAAGAACCAACATAGGAGGGAAATTATGGCAAAAAAAGGTAAGAAAATTACTAAGGTTTGTAAGTTACAGTTCAATGCTGGACAAGCAAAACCAGGACCAGCGTTAGCTTCTGCTGGTATCAACATGCCTCAATTCTGTACAGCATTCAACGATGCTACTAAAGACAGAATGGGCGATATCGTTCCTGTAATCATTACAGCGTACGAAGACAAATCATTCGAATTTGTATTAAAAACAACTCCTGCAAGTGTTATGTTAAAGAAAGCTGCTGGTATCAAAACAGCTGCATCTAACTCAAAACAAACAGCAGGTAAAATCACTAAGGCACAATTACGTGAAATTGCAGAATATAAGATGCCTGACTTAAATGCAAATGACGTAGAAGGTGCTATGAACATTATTGCGGGTACAGCTCGTAATATGGGTATTGAGATCGTAGGGGAGTAGTAGTATATGGCAAAACATGGTAAGAAATATTTAGAAGCTGCGAAACTTGTTGATCGTAGTGTAAATTATGAATTAAATGAAGCAATCGCTTTAGTTAGAAAAACAAGCTATGCTAAATTTGATGCTTCAGTTGAAGTTTGTTTCCGTTTAAATGTAGACCCACGTCATGCTGACCAACAAATCCGTGGTGCTATGGTATTACCAAACGGTACAGGTCGTTCACAAAAAGTATTAGTTATCACTCAAGGTGCAAAAGAAGCTGAAGCTAAGGCAGCTGGTGCTGATTTTGTTGGTGGTAAAGAAGTATTAGAAGATATCAAAAAAGGTTGGTTTGAATTTGATATCATCGTTGCAACTCCAGATATGATGGGTGAATTAGGAAAATTAGGTCGTATCTTAGGTCCTAAAGGTTTAATGCCAAACCCAAAAACTGGTACAGTAACAATGGATGTTGCTAAAGCTGTAAACGAAATCAAGAAAGGTAAAGTTGAATACCGCGTTGATAAAGAAGGAAATATCAACTGCTTAATCGGTAAATTATCTTTCACAGATGAAGCATTAGCAGAAAACTACAAAGCTCTATATGATGTAATCTTAAGAGCTCGTCCAGCAGCTGTTAAAGGCGCTTACATGAAGAACATTGTATTAACAAGTACAATGGGTCCTGGTGTAAAAGTTGCTCACGACTAGTTGTTGACAATTTATAAAATCTAGTTATTATTAAAGATGTTATCAATATACCATAGACAGTAACGGCGTATGTGCTTAATCATGTTACCGAGGTAGATATAGTTTTAACAAAAACTTTTCAACTCGTGTCTATTGTATGGTCACGAGTTTTTTTAGGTATATTGTTGAACATATAGATCAACAGGAGGTGTAAAAAATGAACCAAGCGGTACTTGAACAAAAGAAACAGTTAGTTGAAGAAATTGCTAATAAAATGCAAAATGCTGCTTCTACTGTTGTTTGTGAATATCGTGGCTTGACAGTAAGTGAAGTTACTGAATTGCGTCGTGCATTACGTGCTGAAGGTGTTGAATTCATCGTTTACAAGAATTCAATGGTTCAACGCGCTGCTGAACAATTAGGTTACAATGACTTATTGTCTAGTTTAACAGGACCAAATGCTGTTGCTTTCTCAAGCGATGCAGTTGCTCCATCTCGTGTTTTAGCAAATTTCGCTAAGAAACATGACAAATTAGTATTAAAAGCTGGTGTAGTTGAAGGTAAAGTTGTAGGAAATGATACAATCCAAGAATTAGCATCATTACCAAATAAAGAAGGTATGATCTCTATGTTATTAGGATGCTTACAATCACCAGTACGTTCATTCGCATGTGCATTCAAAGCAGTTGCGGATGCAAAAGGCGGATCAGCTGAAGAAGCTGCTCAAGCTGAATAATTAAAAATTACGGAGGAAAATTAAAATGGCAAAAATTACATGTGAAGAAATCTTAGCTTT
>JAFZDT010000052.1 GCA_017561055.1 Erysipelotrichaceae bacterium | reverse complement strand
TTTGTATATGAATGGATTGCAACATACGTCTTACTTGTTCATGCTAATCACCAATCGGTCAATAATGTCCTTGGCCAACCCATCAAGAACGGATTCTGGTTCTATCTTTTGTTTCTCTTCCGTCTCTGCTTTCATTTCTTCTTCAGACTTGGCACTTTCCCTGCTCAAATCAGCTGAACCTGTGTCTATTTGTCCGTCATCTGTTATGGTGATTACGCCCCCCCATTTACATCTACAATAAGATGACTTAAGTAATGCCGGATTACCTTTTATGATATAATCATCTTTTCCATTAATCCAATCTGTGTCAGTGCCAGGAACGCAAGGCATAGGCGTTAAGTGACCGTGATTAGCGGCTGTAGCTGAGCCTGTTGGAGGATAACATGTCGTATGACATTTGCCAAAAGGTGCTATATTATACATTGAAATGTGGTCGCTGATATTTGCTGTCGGCTTAGTTGTAAGTTCAACAGTTCTATCAGGATATACTGTCAATTTTGATGTTTTATCACCAAAACTACATTTCAATGTCGCCTTTGATGTTACGTATGAGTCAGACATCTTAAATATTAAATATTACCCCAAACGAAAGGATTATATTTTGACGGATCTTCTAACAATACTACCAACTTATGTACTTTCTCTCTAATTATATAAGCTTCTCTATACTTATTCATATTAGACAAAAGCCATGATGATAGTTTATAACTTATGTCTTCAAGTTTTCTTCTACTGAAAGTTGAAGGTTCGTTTCTCCATTGAAGACTTCTGTTAATACTTGATAATAATTTAGATATAGAAGATAACGTTTCTTCTATATTAAAACTATTCGGATTGTTTAATTTATCAATCTCCTTAAGGAGCAAGTCTATATTGTATATCATAATTAATTAACTTTCACTTTACTTGCCTTGATATCAATTCTATTTCCAGCATTCATAGCCATGTCGTCAGAAGCCTTTTGCTGATGAGTAGTGGAATATTGAAGGAATTTATCTTGCGCTTCCTCTCTGATATTTTCTGCTGTAATCTGAAGTTTATGAGCTATTTGTTCATCCTTATTGTCATTTATGCGGATAAATTGGTTCGCTTCAACCGTTAAAGAATCATTTCTATCAATAGATGTTGAACGGTCATTACCAGCATGTTCACGAATGTCATTATCTGCTGTTCGTTGCATATCATTACCTGCTGCAATAAACACATCATTATCAGCACTTGCATTTATATCATGTCCGGCATGCATAATAATATCATTCTTTGCATACAGTTCGATATTTCCAGTCGATTCAAGTTTGATGAGTTTCTCATCTGTAGAGAAAGTTATTATATAGTTTTCTTTCTCGTTATCGTAGATGCGGATATAACCATCATTACCTTCGTCATGTATTTCAATAGTATGTCCATTACGAGTTCTAATAGCTTTTATTTGATTGCTACTATTGTTGTTTGGCAACCATTTTGAATCTGGGTCTCCAACACCATTGTATAAAGTACCTTTTACATATGGTCGTTCGGCATTACCTCCTTCAAAATCAATCATCACTTCTTCACCTATTTCAGGTATGAAACTGAATCCTTTTCCTCCGCCAGCGTATGGTTGCGCCATGCGTAACCAGGGAGTCATCATCTTGTTATCTAACTGTGCCTGCCAATCAAATTGTACTCGAATACGTCCTAAATTGTTTGGGTCTTCATTATCAGTCACCTTAGCTCGACATGATGTGGCAATAGGAAATACGTCACTATCTGCATAAGGGGGATAATCACATGCAGCCGGTATTCCTGTGAAATGATTGCTATATATTTTGTCCTTAGAAAAATAATGTGAAATACTTGTGATAAGTATTTCATCTTGATCTACCGGACTCTTTTCATTGGTTATACCATTTGTTATATAGTTATCTTCAATAACTAATGTACCACCTATTTTAAGCTTTGAACAATAGGTGTTACCGGAATAAGTAAGCATGGTGGCTTTCTGACCACGAGCTTGTGTCTTTGTTGATATGTTTAGGATTGTTTCTCTACCATCATTATCTGCATAACCACCGGAATGAAGGTTTAGCAGTGTTGGTTTAGTAAAGTTCTCTTGTGATGCCTGGAATACCTTTTCACTTAGACTGTTATATTCTCTTTGCATCTCTTCAATACCTTCTTTCTGATTGGCATCGTAAGAGTTATATGATGAAGCAACATGGTTAAATGCTACATGCTGCATTTTTAATTCTACGTTATAACTTGGAATATCCTGACTTGGATAGGCCAATTTTACAGAATCTCCTTGCGGAAGATTCCCAAATACAAGTTTCTCGCCTGTATTAAAAATCCATTCTCCATATCTGCGGGCTAAACGAAGTAGGAATTGATAATTCGTTTCATTATATTGCACACAATAGGGGATTGTTTCAGTGTACCTTGAATCAATTTCTGAATCAAGATGATTTGTATAATCATCAATGACATCATTAACAATGTCGTTGAGAGTCATGTTTTCAAATGATTTACAACTTGGATTGTCATTTAGTAATGATTCCCATGTGCCTGAAATAACATTTATATAGTATTCACTTCTACTTCTACTTCCTGATGCAGATAAAATGACACCTTTATAACAGATTTCGTCCGTTTTATCACCAGCTTCATTGGGTGTTATGATTTCAGTTTGAAGTGATAATGTTATTTCCTTGCCTATTATCTGACCACAAACAGCAAACAATGCTTCATTAATGTCTTCTTCTGGCCCTTTATGCATTGTGAAAGACAAAGAATTCGGAGATAGAAGACTTTGAAGTAGAGAAAAATTATCAAGATGCCATGTTATACCTTCTAATTCTAGATCAAATTCATTAG
Source organism: Erysipelotrichaceae bacterium (assembly GCA_017561055.1). Taxonomy (GTDB): domain Bacteria; phylum Bacillota_I; class Bacilli_A; order Erysipelotrichales; family Erysipelotrichaceae; genus RGIG4607. The sequence goes on along the minus strand of JAFZDT010000052.1, from coordinate 85 downwards.
ATTTTATGCCATCAATAGAAACCGATATGTTTTTAACTGAAATAGACATTTGAATTTATTTAGGATAACATTTATTAAAACTTGT
>JAFZDT010000051.1 GCA_017561055.1 Erysipelotrichaceae bacterium | reverse complement strand
GATAATTGACTTTTCCATAATCGAATAACTTCATCATCCGTATTCACTATCGCAATACCATGCTTCTTTAAATGTTTAAATATTTGATACTTACTCAACTGATATTCCAATAAACTACCATGATAATCTAAATGATCACTTGTAACATTAGTAACAATCACATAATCAAATTGAATACCTACAACACGTTTTTGATGCAAACCAATTGAAGAAACCTCCATTACTACATACTTAACACCTTGATTTTTCGCAAACAATAACCATTTTGCTAATACTTCTTGCGACGGAGTTGTATTCACCGTTTCTTCCCAATTCTCTTCATAGTAAATACCATTTGTTCCAATCAAAAGAACCTTTTTATCCAACTTCTTCAACATTTGATATATATAAGAAGAAACCGTTGTCTTACCATTTGTACCAGTAACCCCTATTACACACAAAGAATCACAAGGAAAATCATTAAATGCTTCCAACAACATTCCATATGCATATACACAATCATGATATACATAATCCGCATTTTCACTAGCCAAAGTAATCGCACCAAAAGATTTTGCTACTTGTATATCTTCAGTTAATACATAACCTTCCCTTTTCAAACCTACAAACAAACTATTCTCATTCACACATTCAATTCTATAAGTTATATTGTAAATTTCTTTACAATCATCACTAAAAACATCAAGAACTTTCAATAATTCATTCAGATTTTTCACCAAAGTAGAGCCAAACCTCCCCATTTTCTTCTATTTTCGTACCTTCAACTGGTAATTGATCTATTACATATTCACCTTCACCACTAAAAACAAAATGCATACTTTTCGGTAATTCCTTTTTACTTTTTCCAACATAATTATCAATAGTAATATAAATGGGATCTAACCATTGATACACCCTAGACACTTGCGTCTTTACTGGCTTTACATTCAATAATGGAAGAATATCCGCATACATTTCTTTAACCACCGGCGCAACTACAGTTCCCCCATACTGAACATCATTTTTAGGTGCATCAACAGCCATAAAAATAACAACTTTTGGATCATCAATCGGTGCAGCACTAATGAACGATAAAATGTACTCATTTGACAAATACACACCATTTACAGCCTTTTGCGCTGTACCCGTTTTTCCACCAATACGATATCCATCCAGATACGCATTTCTACCTCCACCCAATGCAACTACATGTTCCAATGCATAACGCATCTTAAAAGATGTTTCCTCTTCTATCACTTGATTCAATAATTGTGACTCTACTTTAACAATTTCATCTTTAGTATACGGATCTAAAAAAGCTTTCGTAATATACGGTTTATACATATATCCACCATTCACTACAGCACAAAAAGCAGAGACCAACTGTAAAGTAGTAACCGAAATTCCTTGTCCAAAACAAGTAGTTGCAGTCTCCAAATCACCCATTTGCTCATCACTAAATAAAATACCACCAGACTCTCCAGGTAAATCTACATTCAATTTCTCACCAAAATGAAACTGCTCTAAATATTGAACCAATTTCTCTTTACCTAATCGTCTTGATATTTCAACAAATCCTGGATTCGACGAATTTTGCAACACTTCCAAAAAAGTTTGTACACCATGTCCACCAGCTTTCCAAGATTTCAATCTAGCCCCTTCAACAATCTCATAGCCTCTATCATTATATTTATCCTTATTCATATCAAATAAATTCTCATTCAATGCCATCGCAAAAACAATAGATTTAAACGTAGAACCCGGTTCATAATTCTTCCAAACAGGTAAATTTTGATTATACACACTAGCATCATACTCTTGATACGAATTAGGATCAAAATCAGGCTTTGACGCCATTGCCAAGATTGCACCACTATTTGGATCCATCACCAAAGCCCAAGCATTTTTAGGTTCATAACGCAACATAACCTGATGCAGTTCTCTTTCTACTACATCTTGTATCCGCTTATCAATCGTGAGTTGTACTATCATGCCAGACCCAGGAGAAATCATAGATTGATGATACTCTTTTAAAGGTTTCCCTTTCGCATCAAAGATAATTTGAATGCTTCCTGAATAGGCTTTCAGCAATTCATCATACTGCAATTCCAAACCAGCCAAGCCTTGATTATCAATACCTGTAAAACCTAACACATGTGACAAAAATGCTTTATTCGGATAATACCTTTTAGAATCTTGTACCAAATACACCCCAGTCAGATTTAATTCATTTATAGCATTTGCTTGTTCATCTGATATCAACCTTCCTTCCGGCTGCAATTTCTGTGTAGAAACATTTCTATTTAATTTATTTAAAATTATATTCGCATCACAGTTTAATACCTTACTCAATTTATTAGAAACATACGCTTTATCCATAATTTCGTTTGGAACACACACTACTGATAAAGAAGGAACATCATATGCTAATTCTTCATAATTTGTATCGATAATACTTCCCCTTAAAGCTGACACCGTAAACTCACGATGCCACAAATCCATAGCTTTCCCCATTAAAAAATCATATTGAAAAAATTGTAAATATCCTAATTTACATATAATTAATGCCAATACAATTATACATATCGAAAAAGTATATTGTATTCGCCTTACAATCACATAAGGAATCATTGTTCCACCTCGTTCTAGTCTATGAAAAAAGCACTCAATAAATGAGTGCTTATTCTAGAGTCAATACAAGATGATCTGTATCTTCAATTACACGACCACTTGGAATACTTTGTGTTTTCACATATCCATTTCCTTCGATTGTAATTTCCATATTTACTAATTCCCAGAATGCATATATATCTTTACGGCTCCAACCAGTCATATTCGGCATCTTTATTTTCGTTGTAGACGTTAACAAGAACACCTTTTGTTTTTGCTTAACAACATCATTAGCACTTGGATATTGTTTAATAACCGAATCTCCAGTACCTAACACAATTGTATTTAGTTTATAATCCGCCAATTTATCTTTCGCATATGATAACGAATGATTTATAACTGATGGCATATTATTTTCATATGGTACAGTGTCTTCAACAATTACATCATCTTCGCTATTTTCTTCATCAATTACTTCTTCAACCACATTTTGAGTTTCAATTAAATTTAAATTCTTTACAATCTTGCGCATAAAACGTTTAATTGGTTCTGTTGCCCAGTGCATTTGATTAGTATATCTACCTTGATATGCTAAATAGATCATAACTTTAGGATCTTCAGCAGGCATCGCTAACATAATAGAAGAAATTACCGTATTCTTATCTTTTTCAGTTAAAACTTCACCAGTACCTGTTTTCGCTATAATCTTAACTTCATTAATATTATAACGACCCGCAGTACCATACTTTTCATCTGTAATTACTTTACGCATCATAGTGCATAATTCTTTTGATGTTGATTCTTTTATTGGTTGTCCAACAATTTCCGTTTTTCCTTGATAAATAATCTCATTTGTATATGGATTTTGAATATAATCAATAAAATATGGTTTTACCATCTTTCCATCATTAAACACAGCACTATACGCCTGCATTAATTGTAATGCAGTTACAGAAGAAGCTTGCCCATATCCTGTCGCAATTTTATCGACCATAGCCGACATATTTTTTGTTCCAGACACTTCATATATACCATCCGTATTTACCTTCTTAAAGAAGCCAAATTTATCTAGATAGTCTTCTAAAATAGCTGGAGAAATTTCTTCTTCTAACAATGTCGCAATCCCTGTATTTAAAGAATTATAATACGCTTGATTATAGGTAATATAACCAAAGTCTTTTGATCTAAAGTTAACAATTGTTCCATAACGTGTTTTCTTATTAGAACGTTTCAACTTTCCATTTTCATCCAAACCAATATAATACGTTCCAGAATCATACGTTTCATCACCATTATAATTACCACTATCAATTGCAGCAGCATACGTAAATGTTTTCATTGTAGAACCAGGTTCATATGCATATTGAGAGCCCAAATCTAAATAGTTTGTGATATCCATTTCATTAGGATTAAACGATGGATAGCATCCCCATGCAAGTATTTTACCTGTTTCAACTTCCATAACTGAACCCCACATTTTAGTTGCATTATGTTGATCCATAGTTTGTGTCATAACAATTTCTAATGCTTCTTGACATGAGCGATCTAATGTTAAATGTACATTATTACCATTTGTAGCTGGTTGATACTCCATTTGTGTCCCCAATAATACATAACCTTTAGAATCTTGACTATACTTAGAATAACCATTTTTACCTAGTAAATAATCATTCAATACAGACTCAAAACCCATTTCCCCAACTACAATATCATCCTCTTCATTATAACGAGTATATCCAATTAAATGAGACGCAAAAACACCTAGAGGATAATTTCTAGATTTTTGTTCTATAAATTCAATACCATATAAATCCAATTCTTCAATTTCTTTTTTCTTCTCTTCAGAAATATTACGACTATAATAACCCAACTCTGTTTGGTAAATTCTCTGATTCAATTTATTATAAACATAGTCATACTCAGCACCTAATACCGTAGACAACTTAGTCGCATACTCTTCAATACGATCATATGGCATATATGCAGGACGATTTTTATAGGATGGACGAGAATTATCCAATACAATAATCATGTTATAACTCACACTATCTTGTGCAATAACATTCCCATTTCTATCAAACATATAGCCCCTTCGAGCATAAATCGTTTCTTCATTAACAACGATTTCAGTATAGTTATTAATATTCGTTCTAGAACGCACATGATATCCAAAAACCGTTACGAAAAAGACATTAGCAATCACCAATGCCCCAACTATCATAACAATTAATGTAAAAGATAATAATACAGTAGACGAATACTTACTTTTATTCATTTGCCATTACCGTAATCACATTACCATTATATGATTTCATGCCATCTTTAGCAGCAATTTCCATAATACGATCATATGTACTTAATTGATTTACTTCCATTTGTGCAACTTCATTATCCTTTTGTAAAGCTGCAATTTGACGTTCATAGTCTTGTTTTTGAACATTTAAGTAAGAATTATATGTACGCAATCCAACAGATGTCCCCAAATACATAATTCCAGTAACAGCCCATATAGCAAAAGATACACTAACCCAATTTAATTTTCTTCTTCTCTTTACACGTCTCATACTTCTATTCTCCCTTTCGCTCTATTACACGCAATTTTGCTGAATGTGAACGTCTATTTTCATCCAACTCTTCTTGAGAAGGAAGAATTGGTTTTCTAGTAACAACTTCAAAATCAGCTTGTGGTAGTTCTGCTTGTGTTAAAGGCATTCTACGACTTGGCATGTCTACGGTAGATGCTTCTTTAAACATTGTCTTAACCATTCGATCTTCTAAAGAATGGAAAGTAATAATTGCACAACGACCATTTTTATTTAATAAACCTAAACTCTTTTCAACAACTCTTTCTAAAGCATCCAACTCACGATTCACCGCAATACGAAACGCTTGGAACGATTGCTTTGCAGGATGTCCTTTTTGTTTTAACACTTTAGCTGGCAATGCTTGCTTGATTACTTCAACCAACTCAAAAGTTGTAGTAATACGCTTGCTTGCACGATTTTTTTCAATACTACGAGCTATTTGCTTAGCAAATGACTCTTCGCCATAACGATATAAAATACGAACCAACTCTTCGTATGAATATTCATTAACAATAATTTCAGCAGTCAATTCTTGTGATTGATCCATTCTCATATCTAATGGACCATCCATACGATATGAAAAACCACGATCCGCTTGATCAAACTGCGGACTAGAAACCCCTAAATCAAGCACAATTCCATCAACCTTTTTAACACCGTATTTCAATAATTCTTCAGACATATTTTCAAAATTAGAATGAATAATAGTAAAATTTGATGAAATACTTTCTAATCTTCCTCTAGACTCTTCAATTGCTTGTTCATCCAAATCAAAACAATACAAATGACCAGTTGTTAATTTAGAAAGAATTAAAGAACTGTGTCCCCCTCTTCCTAAAGTACCGTCGACATAAATGCCATCTGGTTTAATATTCAATTGTTCAATTGTTTCATTTAACAACACACTATAATGTTTCATCCAAGCATCTCCGGTAAATCTTCAGCAATTCCATTCAAACTATCTAACGTACTATTACAAATTTCATCCCATTTTTCAGCATTCCAAATTTCGATATGATTACCAACACCGATAATGGCACATTCTTTTACCAATCCACCATAACGAATTAAAGATTGAGGTAACAAGATACGACCTTGTGCATCCAATTCACATGTACGAGCATTTGCTGTAAATGCACGAACATAATCACGTGAATTCTTTTTATTTGTAGGTAAAGTCATTAATTTGTCATAGAACACTTCCCATTGTTCTTCTGTATAAACAGTAATACAGCCATCCAATCCGACTGTAATCGTAAAGTAGTTACCAAGCAAATTACGGAAATGAGCAGGAACAGCTAAACGACCTTTAGTATCTAAATTGTGTCTATATTCACCGATAAAACTCAATTTATTCCCCACAATTATCCACCTTTCACTACTTTTCACCACAATTATACCACTTTAGGAATAAATGTAAATGTTTTTAGTGAAATAAATAACGACTTTTTTATTTAAAAAATGTCAAATAACGCACAAAAAAAGTAGTAGTTTTTCAACTACTACTCTGGTCGAATCTGAATTTTTTCAATAGATACTGCTCTTTTAGAATCGGTATCAATTTCAACTACAACCCCACTAAACACCGCAGGTCCTGTAGCTACTGTAAAACGAGTTTTTTCATTAGTTAATAATTTTCTTAGTGTTTCATCGATATCTCGACCAATGACACTTCGATAACTACCACACATTCCAACATCGCTAATAAATGCACACCCATCCATAACCATATCATCCGCTGTTTGTACATGTGTATGAGTACCAACAATCATTTCAACACGATCTTTAAAGTAATGCATAAACGCAATCTTTTCACTTGTTGCTTCACCATGCAAATCAACAATATGAATATCACAAGGATACTGTTTTAACAAACGTTCCATTGTAACAAATGGACTTTCAGTCGCCTGATCCATAAACACTTTACCTAATAGGTTAAAGACACCAACCTTAACACCATTCCAATAAAATGTCTTAACCACTTGGCCAACATTTAATGGTTCCATATTAGCTGGACGAACCATGCGATCTGCATCATCGATAAATAAGAAAATATCGTTTTTAGAAAATGTATGATTCCCTAAAGTCACAACATCTACTTTTGCATTCATAAATGATTGATATATTTTACGAGTAATTCCTTTTCCATGAGCACTGTTTTCACCATTAACAATGACAACATCTACTTGATATTGTTTTCGTAAAGCATCTACATGTTGGAAGAAAACTTCTCTTCCACTAGCCCCAACAATATCACCAACAAATAATACTCTCATTATTTTGCAATTTCTGTCGCTCTAGTTTCACGAACTACTGTAACTTTGATTTGACCTGGATAAGTCATATCACTTTCAATCTTATCTTTAATTTCTCTTGCTACACGTAAGCAAGCCAAATCATCTAATCGTTCAGGAATAGCCATTACACGAATTTCACGACCTGCTTGAATTGCAAATGATTTTTCAACACCTTCAAAACTATTTGCAATCTTTTCAAGATTTTCTAAACGATTAATATAGTTTTGCATTGATTCATAACGCGCCCCTGGACGAGCAGCGCTCAATGTATCTGCAGCCGCAATTAAGTTTGAAATTAAACCTGTAGCTTCTGTATCACCATGGTGAGAAGCAATCGCATTAATTACAACTGGATGTTCTCCATGTTTCTTAGCAAATTTAACACCTAATTCAACATGACTACCTTCAACTTCAAAATCCATCGCTTTACCAATATCATGTAATAAACCAGCACGTTTAGCTAAATTTTGATTTAATCCTAATTCAGCAGCCATCATACCAGCAAAATTCGCTACTTCCATACTATGTTGCAATGCATTTTGTCCATAACTGTAACGGAAACGTAAACGACCTACCATATTAATGATTTCACGATCCATTTTACCTAATCCTAATTGGAAAACTGCATCTTCACCAGCTTTTTGAATCGTTTCATTCAATTCTTTTGTCATCTTATTAACAACTTCTTCAATTCTACCTGGTTGAATACGACCATCACGAATTAAATGTTCTAAAGTTAAACGAGCAATTTCTCTACGAATTGGATCAAAACAAGAAATCGTAATTGTTTCAGGTGTATCATCAATAATTAAATCAACACCAGTCGCTTGTTCAATCGCACGAATATTACGACCTTCACGACCAATAATACGACCTTTCATTTCTTCACTAGGAAGCCCTACAACACTTACTGTACGCTCCATAGCTTCGTCTTGTGAATATCTTTGAATAGCTAACGCAATAATATTACGCGCATTTTCAGAGGCTTTTGTTTTAGCTTCTTCTTCACGATCACGAATATATGCAGTAACCTCATTTGCCATACGTTTTTCAACAATCGCAAAAAGTTCAGTTTTTGCATCACTAACACTTAAATTCGCAATACGCTCTAATTCTTCTACTTGTACGTCAATTTTTGCTTGTAATTGACTTTCCATCTTCTCTAATTCTGATGTTTTAACTTTTACTTGTTCTAATTTATCATCAAGATTCTTTTCTTTAGTCGTTAATTTTTCATCACGGAAGTTAAGAGTATCTTCACGTCTCATTAACTTATTTTCAAGTTCCGTAATCTCTTGGCGACGTTCTTTTAGTTCTTTTTCAGCAGCCAATTTCAACTCGTATGCTTGATTCTTACCATCAATAACTGCTTGACGGCGTGCATTTTCAGCTTCAATTTCCGCTTCTTTGATAATTAGATTTGCTTTTTGTTGATTTTTATTTAAGCCTAATTTTGACATAACCACCATGATGATTACACCAATAATCAAACCTACAGAACCAAATAGGATGGAGCTCATTATGTCATTCATAAATTACCCTCCGTCTATTATATTTTTGTGTCCACACACATCTATATTTTATACAACTTTACTAATTTTCACAAGCATTATTTTCAAATGCCCTATTTCCTTAGTATATGTTTCTTAATTTTAATCATAATATGCATAAAATTCTATTCATTTGCCCCAAAAAAGACAATACATCAAGTATTGTCCCATAAAACTATACAATCAATTGTTTTAACCACTTATAAACAGCTAACAGTTCAGAAGTATCCATTGCACAATATTCTAATAATTGTTTTCTATATTCTATAATTTTCTCTTCATCATTTTCATGCTCTAACATACGATGAATTTGAACTGCTTCTAAACCATGAGATACTTTTAATTCTTGATAAGTATGTTCAGGATGTATCATTTTATTAAGCACTTTTAAAGAATACATTCCTCTCATACGCACATCATAAAGCATACCCATTTCAAATGGAATCGATAAATCTTCCATTCGATTTATCCAAGAATTAATTACATCCTCATATTGAGGAAAAGCAACAGCCAATTCTTGTAAACGCAAAGCTTCAGCACCTTTTGCATTATAAGCAAAAATCTTTCCTTCACTAGGAATATCTTTCATCAATTGTTGAATCAATTCTTCTCTACAATCTCCAACACCTAAGTATTCTTTGTGAATCACTTCATTATCATCTTGTAAAATATGAATAGAATATTGGAAAGGAAGTGTTTGTAAAGGCTTCATTGCTCTATAAGGAGGAATGCAATACGTATCCCACTCAAAATCTAAAAATGTTGCAGAATGACTAGAAATAGAATCAAACCAACTTTTTAATGCTAACTTATCCATAAAAAAGCCACCTAAACGATCCGCCATAATTTGTGCATATTGAAGACGAGTTCCCTCAACCAATTCAAGATCCGCATCCTTTAAATACAAGATTCCATCATCATACATTTTAAATTTATTTTTACTAGTTGCTAAATGCAAAATACTGTTATCAGGTTCTTCCTCAACATATGGAAAACATTCATCATAATACATACATTTATTACGTCTAGTACATTTTGAAGTCTTTTCAATCGGTAATTCCGCATCAAAATCAAATTCTTTCATTTGTTGCAAAACTTCATCCATATTGGTAGTGATACCATAAATAGTAGTCAAGATATGTTTACTTGGATTTCCTGATCCATTATAAAAGAAATTAGAAACCACCCATAATTGATCATCATCCAAAACATCTTCGCGAATATATTCACGATTTAAATGCACTACATACACTTCATGAACTTGAATACCTAAACGTTTTAAAACTGTAACATAAAAAGCAAATGTACTAGCTTCCTCAGCACCCGGAGCAAGTTGTAAACTCGAAAAATATAAATCCCAACCTTCTTCCACTTTGTGCATAAAAGGTACTTTAATACGCAATTGTTCATATTCAAAACGCGCATTTTTTAACCAATCATAATCATTCATAGCTTCCATAGCACGTTCAGTAGGATCATTTTTTACTCCTATATAAGCATTTTCAATATTTAATTTTTTTGAAATTGAATCATCAATAGAAACATTAATATTAAAAAAAGAAAAATATTCAGAAGGTTCAGTTTCTTTTTTAGACAAATAATACAACTTTTTACAACGACTAAATTTCTTTATATCTGAAATATGTAACATACAAAAACCCCAATCTACGATAGGTATTATAGCATACCTACAAAAAATACGACACCATATGTCGTATTTAGACTTTTTTATTTAAGATATCTTTCACTTTTTGAATATCATATCCTTCAGGATAAATTAACACAAAATCACCCATTCGATATGCTGATTTTTGCCCTTCTTTACCATCCTGAGTAATTTTGACATACCCATTCTT
>JAFZDT010000050.1 GCA_017561055.1 Erysipelotrichaceae bacterium | reverse complement strand
TTTTAATACTTCTTTATATGAAGGCACTATTGTTCACCTGCAATCTTAGCTTTTTGATCCGCATCTAATAAAGCTGCGATAACATCATCCAATTTACCTTCCATAACACGGTCTAATTGTTGAATTGTAAATCCAATACGATGGTCTGTTACACGGTTTTGAGGATAGTTGTATGTACGAATCTTTTCTGAACGATCCCCAGTACCAATTTTACTACGACGAATTTCACCTTTTTCTTCATCGATACGACGTTGATATTCATCATATACACGCGCCTTAATTAAACGCATAGCTGTTTCTCTATTTTCAATTTGAGAACGACCATCTTGACAGTTTACAGTAATACCTGTTGGTGTGTGTGTAATACGAACCGCTGAGTCTGTTTTATTGATATGTTGTCCCCCAGCACCACTAGCACGGTGTGTTTCAATAACTAAATCATTCATGTTGATTTCAATTTCAGCATCTTCTACATCTGGTAATACTAATACAGTAGCTGTAGATGTGTGAATACGACCTTGAGATTCTGTCTTTGGAACACGTTGAACACGGTGAGCACCTGATTCAAATTTAAAACGACCATGTGCACCATCACCTTTAATAATGAAACAGATTTGAGCAAATCCACCAGCTTCAGATTCAACAGCTTCAACTAATTCCACTTTGAAACCTTGACCTTCTGCATAACGTGTATACATACGATATAAGTCACCCGCAAAGATATTACCTTCATCTCCACCAGCAGCTCCACGAATTTCGAAAATAGCATCACAATCATCGTTAGGATCCTTTGGAATCAATAATACTTCTAAACGGTCCATTAATTCTTGACGACGAGGTTCTAATTCTTCTAATTCCATCTTCGCCATTTCCATCATTTCAGGATCTTCTAATAACATATTCGCTTCTTCTAATTGTTGTAAAACACTCTTTAATTCTTGGAAAGCTTCAACTGTTGGTTGAATTTTTGCATGTTCCTTCCCAATTTTTGCATAGCGTTTAGGATCAGACATTAATTCAGTATCCATTAATAAACTATTAAGTTCATTATAACGTTCTTCCATACCTTCCAAACGCATCATCATTTTATCCATAAAAATACCTCCTGTTTACGCAGTCTTTACTTCTTTTGTAAGATTTTGAGCCCATATACCAGACTTATGTCGATATAAGCCAATAATAATACGAACAAATTGTTCTATTTGCACTAGTAAGAATACCACAGCAATATTCTTTAGTCCACACACTAATACAAGAAAATATGACAAAGGTATACCAACTAGCCACATAATCCCCGAATCTAAGAACACCATATACTTTGTATCCCCACCTGCACGCATCGACGCAAATACCACAACATTAAACAAACGCATCGAAATACGTACAGCGGTTACTCTAACTACCCAAATTGCCAAATCATGAACAATAGGATCAGCTAATCCGAATAAAGAAACCAAGAAACCAGAACTAGCAAAAATCACTGTAGTAACAATTACTGCTAATACACCAGCCAATCCCAAGAAATAATCTCCATACTCTTTTGCTCTATCAATTTTATTCTTACCAAGTTCAGAACCAAGAATTGCACTTGCGGCACTACTAATACCATTACAAGCCGCAATAAACAATGTACCAATTTGATTACCTACATAATAACTATCCATCGCATTGGTTCCCAAAATACCATATGCTTTAATAAATAATGAAGAACCAAAACTATATAAAGCCTCATTAATCACTAATGGATAGGTTCTCTTTAAAATTGGTTTAACAAAATCAAAATGAAAACCAAATATTTGACTAAAACTTCCAATAAATGGTTCTTTTGCGTAAATCGCATAACTCAAATAAGCAATTAAACTTATACTTTGTGCACACAAAGTTCCCCATGCAGCACCTTCTACTCCCAATTCAGGAAAACCAAAATGACCAAAAATTAAGACGTAGTTCAATACTACATTACTCATCATAGACCCAATTCCAATAAACATTGGAATATATGTCTTCTGCATACAACGATAAAAATAACTAAAAGTAAACGATAAACATAGTGGAATATAAGAAAATCTAGCAATATTCAAATAACGTAATGCACTAGTAATAACCACTTCATCTTGAATATAGAAAGACACAATTTGTCTACCAAAGAATGTTATACCACTCCACCATAACAAACCACATAGAAGTGCAAAAATAACACCTATACCAAAGGTCTTTTTCATATTGTCATACTCTTTAGCACCAAAAAACTGTGATGCAAAGATACCAATACCCGTAACCGCTCCAAAACATACTGTAATACACATATTTTCCAATTGTGATGCTGTACCAACTGCTGTCACTTCCCCAATCCATGACACCATAATACTATCCACAATTCCCATGGCATTACTTAATAATTGTTGTAAAGCTAGAGGTAAAGCGATAAATATAACCCTTTTATAAAAATTCCAATCCCCAAAATACTTCTTAATCAAAATAATCACCTATTCTTACATATTATACCAAAAAAAAGAAACGATTATTTCGTTTCTTTCCAATCAAATTTATGATGTGGATTACCAACCACATGACAATGACGACAAACCGCTTCATAACTTTCAGCAGCACCAACCATAATAATTGGATCATCATAATTAGCAGGCTTACCATCAACTAAACGTTGTGTACGAGTTGCAGGAGCACCACATTGTACACACACAGCAGTCAATTTTGTAACAAACTCTGCACGAGTAATTAATTGAGGCATAACACTAAATGGTTCACCTCTGAAATCTGTATCCAAGCCAGCAACCATAACACGTTTTCCTTGGAAAGCTAACATATCACAAATTTCAATAATATCTTCATCAAAGAATTGTACTTCATCAATAGCAACAACTTCAGTATCTTCTTTTACATAATCTAAAATTTCTTTAGCATCTGAAATAACAACACTTTCCACACTACTACCAGCATGAGAAACAACTTGAGTATCACTATAGCGATTATCAATTTTTGGTTTAAAAACGATAATTTTCTTCTTAGCAAATTCTAATACTTTAATACGACGAATTAATTCCTCTGTTTTACCAGCGAACATACATCCACAAATAACTTCTAAAAAACCTAAACGATATTGATTATACATAAACAAACTACCTCACACGTGTTTATTATATACGAATAAATATATAAAAATAGACCTTGACATACATTTTTTATGAATATTTTTTATCTAAATAAACTCCAAATATAATCATGCCAACTGCTATTAATTTTAATACATTAAACTCTCCACTAACAATAGAGTCTACGACATATCCAGCAAATAATTGCCCTACTAACATTAAAATTGTGGCATAAATCATTGAACTCTTCTGCATGCCTTTTAATGCCAATAACATAGAGATTACACCGAACAATCCTCCTAAAAAGAAATACCATGGAACCTCAATGAGTACTTCATATTTCCATAAAGCACCACCAAATAGTAAAACTAATACACCAGCAATCAAACTACTTTCAACATAGTTTAATAATGTACCATTCCAAGTACCCAAACCTTTTTTAGCTTCTAAATTCAATAGTTTATTGATAACACCAGCACACCCACTAATGAATGCTAATAATCCAATCAACACATATGTCATATTACCACCCCACCATCATAAGCAAGCCAAGCAATATGATTCCATATGCAGGTAAACGTTTTAAATTAAACACCTTTTTCTCTTTACCAAACCATCCGAAATGATCTACCATTGCACTCATCACCAATTGTCCAAACACAGACAAAGACATAGTTAAAGTTGCACCAATTCTTGGTGTACAAAAACTAGATATCGCAACCAATCCCACACCAAACAATCCTACTGTATATACATATAATGGTAAGCCTTTAAATGTAAGCTTTTCTTTAGTAGTAAGTTGTTTACATAGTAATAAGAAAAGAACTCCAATCACATGTACCACAAAACAAACTTCAAACACATGATAGTATGTAGCTAATTGACCATTAAAACTTTGCATCAATCCTAAAAATAAACCCGACAATAACAAGATAATTTCCATATTTCCTCCACAAAAAAATGGGGATAACTCCCCATCTTTTTAATTTTTTACTTAATTCCGTATTTTTTGTTGAATTTTTCAATTCTACCAGCTGCAGCTGCGAAACGTTGTCTTCCTGTATAGAATGGATGACAGTTTGAACATGTATCAACACGAATTTCTTTCTTTGTTGAATGTGTTTCAAATTCGTTACCACAAGATGCACATACAACTTTAGTTGCATAAACTGTTGGATGAATATTTTGTTTCATTACTATTTCTCCTTCCGCCTTGAATATCTTATCAATTCAAAGTAAGTTGCACATTTGCTTTGTCATATTAGCATATATACAACAATTTGTCCATATATTTTCTATGATTTCTTTTTTTAATTTAAAAGAGAGATTAATCAATAACCTCTCTCCAAATATTTGCACCTAATGCTTTTAATTTTCCATCTAAATTATCATATCCACGATCAATATGATAGATTTCATGAATTGTTGTAATACCTTCACCAATTAAACCAGCAATTACTAGACTTGCTCCACAACGTAAATCTGTCGCAGTCACATGTGTTCCTCTTAACTTAGTAGGACCTACAATTTGCGCTCTTGGTTCATTCACTTGAATCTTAGCACCCATCTTTTCTAATTCAAAACAATGTTTGAAACGAGCACGATAGATTTTTTCTGTAACACTAGAAGTTCCTTCTGCTTGTGTTAGTAATGTTGTTAATGGTTGTTGTAAGTCTGTAGCTAAACCTGGATATGGGTTAGTTGTTACATCAATGGCTTGTAACTTATTACCACCACGGATTGTTACTTTATCTACTTCAATATCCATATCTACATTCATTTCTTGTAGTTTAGATAATAAAGATTCTAAGTGTTGTGGAATGATATTTTCTACAACCATATGTTCTGCAGCTGCAGCTGCCATAACAATAAATGTACCTGCTTCAATACGGTCTGGAATGATTTCATGGAAACATCCATTTAATCTTGTTACTCCATCAATTGTGATAACATTTGTACCAGCACCACGAATCTTAGCACCCATTTTATTTAATAATGTTACAACATCTATAATTTCTGGTTCTTTTGCGGCATTTTCAATAATTGTACGCCCCTTCGCATACACAGCAGCCATTAAAATATTAATTGTAGCTCCAACTGATGCAATATCTAAGAAAATCTTAGTACCAACTAATTCATCAGCTTGGATTGTATAATAACCATAGGTTTCCCCATTTTTTGTTTCTTCATTATATTCAACTGTTGCACCTAACGCTTCAAATCCTTTTAAATGCAAATCAATTGGACGAGGCCCTAAATAACAACCACCCGCCATACGAATCTTAACATATTTATATTTACCTAATAAGGCACCCATAAAATAGTAAGATGCACGTAATTTAGAAACTGCTTCATGGTCTAAAACCTTATTTTGCATTTGTCTTGGTTCAATAATTAAATGATCTTCTGCTTTTTCAATAACTTGTACATTTAATTCATTTAAGATTGTAGTTAATGCCTTAACATCAGAAATATTAGGAACTCCTACAATTGTAACAGGACCATTTGCCAAGATTGCTGCAGGAATTAAAGCCACAGTCGCATTTTTAGCACCACTAACACGTACTGTACCATTTAATTTTCTTCCACCTTCAATACGAATTACTTCTTCCATGTGTATTCCTCCATATTCCTTCTATAGTTTATGATATGTAACTACCGCTTCTGGTAATCTCTTTAAAATATCATTTCTTCTTGCTAAACGTTCACTAAATGCTGTTAAAGCACCACAAACAAGTCCCATTTTTAAAGACTTGTTATAATCTTTAGTATTTATCCATTCACACACAAAACCAGCGACCATTGAGTCACCTGCACCAATAGAATTCACACGCTTACCTTTAATTGGTTCACCAAAATAAACTCCATCTGTCGCAACTAAAATAGCACCTTTAGATCCATTAGATACTAATACATTTTGAGCGCCTAATTCTTGTAATTTTCTAGCATATTCAACAATATCATCTTCATTTGAAATTGATGTTTTGAATACACCAGCTAATTCTGCCACATTTGGTTTAATTAAGAATGGCTTATATTGTAATAATCCTTCTAAATATGCTTGGTTTGTATCAACAACTAATAATGCATTCTTTTCATTCGCTAATTTACATAAAGTCGCATAATCATCTCGATCAATACCTCTAGCTGAATTTCCGCTTATTACCAATGCATCTTCGCTTGTTAAATTTTCATTTAAGTATTGATACATTTTTTCAAACTGTTCACGGTTTACGTTAACACCTGTTAAATTGATTTCCGTTTCATCAATACCTGCAATCTTCATATTAATACGAGTAATGCCATCTGCTTCAATAAAATGATGAGCAATACCCTCTTTTTCTAATTCTTCTTTTACAAAATTACCGGTGAAACCACCTAAAAATCCAGTCGCAATCGTTTCCATTTGTAATTGATTACAAACCATTGAAACATTTAAACCTTTTCCACCAGCCATATATTCTTCCTTACGGACTCTATTTAATTCTCCAACTTCAATATCTGCTTCTACAAATAAATCAATTGAAGGATTGAATGTAACGGTATAAATCATTATATTCACCTACCTATGATTATTATATCTTATTTTTATTAATGTTAAAAGGTTATAAATATTTGCCTAAATTAAAAAAGCGTTCAATGAACGCTTAATCTCTTCTACGATTTGCTATTAACAAGAAACGTAAAATTTGTAATGCTGATGAAATAACCGCTGCTACATATGTCATATCTGCAGCACTTAACATCTTTTTAGCACTTGATACTTCTTCATCATAGATAATTCCATCACTTGATAAGATTCTTAATGCACGACTAGATGCATTAAATTCAACTGGCAATGTTACAACTTGGAATAATAGTACACCAACTAACATAATAATTCCAATATACAATAATGGTTCCATCGCAAAGAATAATCCAATAAACAACGCAGGCCAAGCTAAATTACTAGCAATTGAACAAAATGGTAAAATTGAATTTCTTAAAGCAATAAATCCATAATTTTCTGCATGCTGAATCGCATGACCACATTCATGCGCAGCTACACTAACAGACGCAATAGATGTTCCATAATAAATATCTGGTGATAAACGAATTACTTTTTTACTAGGATCATAATGATCACCTAATGTACTATTGGTAATTTCTAAAGCAACATCATATAGATTGTTATTATCTAAGATTCTTCTAGCAACTTGAGCACCAGTAACTCCTCTTTCATTTTGTACTTGTTTATATTTTTGATACGCTGAAGTAACTGATGATTGTGCAAGAAGCACTACTACAAACGCTAATAAATACAACATTGTATCCATAATACATACCTTCTTTCATGTACTACATAGTATAACAAGAAATTATGGGAATATTATCAAATATGCGTAAATTTATTTACAAAGGGAAAAGAATGTAAAAAAAGAATGTGTCCTATTTTATGATTCTCTTTATTCTTCTAGAAATCTGCTTTGAATTTCTTAAAACTGATTTTTTCAGTTCTATGTTCATCATACTCTGGTTCATCATAATCATAATAACGATAATCTGCTTCTATAGTATCAATATCTGCTATTTTTTTGATTTTACTTGTTAATAAAATATAGTTCTCACACGAATTAAATTCATCTTCTTCACTAATCTCTTCCATATCCCCAATTAAGAATTTAATAAATTCAATACAATTTTCAAAATTCTCAACTTCTTTCCAGCGTTTAAAAAAGATTTTATCTTCTTTGATTTTCAAAAACTCCTTTAATCCAAAACCTTCTGCAAAAATAAACCCAAAATATGCTTCTCTTTCTACTTCCACTTTACTTTTATCTTTTAAAATAAACGTATATGTTAAATATGCATTTGTCATACTATTCCACCTTTCTTGGTCTTTTTATAATTTTATTATACTGCAAATTTGCTCAAAAAAAGAATGTATCCTAAGACACATTCTCTTTATACATATTTAGAAAAATTATTCAGCTTTACCTACGCTACCGAAAATTTCCATTTTCTTAATAACGATATCTGTAATTGCATCTGTACCAGGTTTTAATAACTTACGAGGGTCGAATCCTTTACCTTCTAAGTCTTTACCAGCTTCGATGTATTTACGTGTTGCTTCAGCAAATTCTAATTGGCATTCTGTATTAACGTTGATTTTAGAAACACCTAAGTTGATAGCTTTCTTAATCATTTCTTCAGGAATACCTGTACCACCGTGTAATACTAATGGTAATGTACCTGTTTCTTCTTGGATAGCAGCTAAAACTTCAAAGTTTAAACCAGCCCAGTTAGCAGGATATTTACCGTGGATATTACCGATACCAGCAGCTAAGAAGTCGATACCTAAATCAGCAACCATCTTACATTCTTTTGGATCAGCACATTCACCAGCACCTACAACACCATCTTCTTCTCCACCGATTGAACCAACTTCAGCTTCAACAGAGATTCCTTTAGCATGGCAGATTTCAACGATTTCTTTTGTTTTAGCAATGTTTTCTTCGATTCCATAGTGAGAACCGTCGAACATAATTGATGTGAAACCAGCTTCGATAGCAGCTTTAGCACCTTCGAAAGAACCATGGTCTAAGTGAATAGCAACTGGAACAGTAATTCCTAATGATTCGATCATTGGAGTAACCATACCAACAACTGTTTTATAACCAGTCATGTATTTACCAGCACCTTCAGATACACCTAAGATAACTGGTGATTTAGCTTTTTCAGCAGCTAATAAAATTGCTTTTGTCCATTCTAAGTTATTAATATTGAATTGACCAACAGCATAATGTCCTTCTTTTGCTTTTACAAGCATTTCTTTTGCAGAAACTAATGGCATATATTTTATTTCCTCCTTATATATGTACACAGTTATTTTATAACATTTTTATCTATTTGCAAACAACTTCTATGCTTTATTATTACTTCCAAACAACAAAATCTTACTTTCAACAATTTCCTCAATTGCCTCTTTCGCAACCCATGTCGTTTTTAATGGGTCAATTAATAAAGCATCCTTAGCTAAAATGTCTCGTAAGCGATTATGGAACGCTCTACGATTTTCGGTAGCTACATTAATCTTAGCTGTTCCTCTTTCAATACACATACGAATTTGATAATCAGGAATACCTGAACCACCATGTAATACCAATGGAACATTTGTAGCTTCACTAATTGCTTGCATTTCATCAAATCCTAATTTGGGTTCTCCTTTATAATCTCCATGAACAGAACCCAAAGCAGGTGTTAAACAATCTACACCTGTTTCTTTAACCATACGAACACATTCATTTAAATCTGCATATAATACTTCTTTACTTCCATTGGCCTCATCACCACCAACATGACCAATTTCTGCCTCTACACTTATATTATGCGCATGCGCATAATCTACAACTTCTTTTGTTACTGCAATGTTTTCTTCTAATGGTAAACTTGAAGCATCAATCATTACTGATGTAAAACCAGCATCAATTGCTTTTTTACACCATTCAAATGAACTACCATGATCTAAATGAATAACATAAGGAATTGTATAACCTTTATCCTTAACTAAACCATCAATCATTCCAACTACTGTATGCACACCACCAAGTCTTTCTACTTGGAAAGGTGCAGTCCCAATAATAATTGGAGACTGTAATCTTTGTGCAGTATCCATGACTGCATGTAACCATTCTAATGTATCAATATTAATTAATGGTACAGCATACTTCTCTTCTTTTGCTTTCTTTAGTAATTCCACCATATTTACTTTAGGCATACAATTACCTCCTTTATATAATTCAATCATATAAAAAAAGTTCTGTTTTTTCAACAGAACTAGTAATCATCCATAGATACGTTGTCAACTTCTTTATCTTCTTCAGCGAATTCATCGCTTTCATCAGAATCATCAATAACAATAGAACTTGTATCGATATATACATCTTCGAATTTCATACGCTTCTTTAATTCCCAATAGTTATCTTTTAAAGCCACAAAACGACCATCTAAAGATAAATCACTATAGAATAAAGAAATCTTTTTAGCTGCTTTAGCAGCATCTAAACCCAATTCAAAAGTTACAGCTTTCCATAACTCTTTGAAATTCACCGGTTCAGTTTTTTCATTTAAAATTCTATATGCAATATCTATCATAGACTGTGCACTCACGTTTACATCCTCCTACATCTTTTCTGGAGCAGTAACTCCAATTACCTCTAAAGCATTTTTTAAAGTAATTTGTGTAGCTTTAACTAAAGCTAAACGTTCGCTTTGTAATGGTAAATTAGAGTCATCTAATACTTTGCAATCCGCATAGAAACTATGGAATGCTTGAGCAATTTTTTGTACATAGTTACACACTTTATGTGGAGCACGATTTAATGCCGCATCCGCAACAACAGATGGGAATTCATTAATTTGTTTAATTAATGCTGCTTCTTTCGCATGTGATAATAAAGGATATTGTTCCTTCACTTCAATGCTATCCACATTTCTTAAAATTGAACACATACGTGCATGCGCATATTGTGCATAATATACTGGATTTTCATTAGTTTGAGCAACCGCTAAACCTAAGTCAAAATCCAAATGAGTATCTGCAGCACGAGATACAAAGTTATAACGAGCCGCATCCACACCAATTTCTTCAATTAGTTCTCTTAAGGCAATCGCATTACCTGTACGCTTAGACATTTTAACTTCTTCGCCATTTTTGATTAAACGTACCATTTGAATAATATCAATATTCAATGCATCTTTGTTGTAACCCAAAGTTTGCATAGCCGCCTTCATACGATTGATATATCCATGATGATCAGCCCCCAAGATATCTACTAACATATCATTACCTCTACTAAACTTATTGTTATGATATGCAATATCTGGAGTAAAATACGTATAAGTTCCATCTGCTTTAACTAACACACGGTCCTTATCATCTCCATATAAACTTGTTTTTAACCATAAAGCATCTTCATGTTCATAAACCATATCTTTAGATTTTAATACATCTAAGATTTCTGTTACTTTATTTTGTTCATATAAAGATTTTTCAGAGAAGAATACATCAAACTCAACACGGAATAAATCCAAGTCACGTTTAATTTTTTCTAACTCTCTTTTACATCCTTCAGTTTTAAAGAAATCAATAGCTTCTTCAGCTGAAACATGTAACAATTTATCACCAAACTCATTCTTCATATCTGTAGCGATATCAATAATATCATGAGCATAGTAACCATCTTCAGGCATTTCCACTTCTAAACCAAACAATTGTTGATAACGAGCATATAAAGATAAACCTAAATTGTAAATTTGGTTACCACCATCATTTACATAATATTCTCTAGTTACATCATAACCCGCTTTTTTCATTAAACGACTAATTGCATCACCAATAGCCGCACCACGACCATGCGCAACGTGAACATCACCTGTTGGATTAACAGACACATATTCAACATTTACTTTTAAGCCATTCCCTGCATTAGTTTGACCAAAATTTTCATTTTGAGTTAATACCGTATGAATTACTGTAGTTAATGAACCTGTTTGCATTTTAAAGTTAATGAAACCTGGACCAGCAATAGTTGCTGTTTCAATACCAGCTTCTTCTAAATCCAAATTCGCAATTAAATTTTCTGCAATCATTTTTGGATTACTTCTTAATTGTTTTGTTAAACGCATAGCTAAGTTTGTTGCATAGTCACCATGAGACTTATCCTTTGGAATTTCGATAACAATTTGATCTAATTCAACATCAACATCCCAAGCTTTTTTAACTGCATTTTGGATACCTTGTTTTAATTTATTTTCGATTGCATTCATGCTAGTGCCTCCTTAATCATCCATGTGAATTCAAATACACTTATCACTTCATCATTTTGTAGTAAATAATACTTTACCTTCCATTCATCTTCTGTCGCAATTAAGCTCGCCAACTGCGCATCAAAATGAAGTTCACCATATTCAGTTTTCATTTTAATCTTAGATTCTTGTTCCACGTGTAATAATACCTTAGATTCATACACACCTTTACGTAAAATCCAACATAATTGGTCAGTAAAACGAACATTGGTAACTGTACCATCTTCTTCAATATATTTTATATATTTACCTAATGCACTCTCAGAATACTGAGCTACACCACTATATATAACCTGTTGCTCTTGCTGGTCTTGCCTTTGAGTAACAGTAATCACTACATTGTTTTCCATGAAATCACCTATATTGTCGACCTGTATTATATACACAAAAATCAAAGAGTACAATACCAAGTTTAAAAAATTTATTCACGGTTAAACTATTAACGAGGTGTTAAAAAATGAAATCGTTTATCCGTATCCTATTTATATTACTTTCTTTCGTAAGTATAACTATTTTTGTATTCTATCTCTTCGCTTTTTTTACACCAATTTCAAATTTTGGTGATAATAATCGTATTCGTATTTTCGATAGAAATCAAGTACTTTTTTATGAATCTAATAATTCATTAACTTCTTCATGGATAACTTATGATGAAATCCCACAAACTTTTGTAAATTCTATTGTTTCTATTGAAGATAAACACTATTTTCAACACTTTGGTTTCGATCCATTACGTATAGCAAAAGCTTTATATATAAATATTAAGGAAAAAGATATCCTTCAAGGTGGCTCTACGATTTCTCAACAGTATGCTAAAAATCAATATCTCACCAATGAAAGAACTTGGACTCGCAAATTAAAAGAAGCATTTCTAGCAGCTCAACTAGAAACTCATTATACAAAAGAACAAATCTTTGAGGGCTATGTTAATACATTATATTTTGGACATGGTATCTATGGTATTAAAGATGCTTCTTATTTTTTCTTTGATAAACCTATAGAGAATTTATCTATAGCTGAAATAGCATTGCTTACTGCTATTCCTAATGGACCTGGTATTTATTCTCCTTATATACATTATGATAATGCAATTTATCGACAACAATTAATCTTAGAAACAATGTTACATAATAAGAATATAGATGAAGAAACATATCTAAAAGCTTTAAATGAACCAATCATTCTTAAACAATATGATGAAACCTATTTATCCACATCTACATTATCTGGTTATTATCGCGATGCGGTTATCCAACAAACGATTGATATGGGCTATATAAATAAGGATGCTAATTTCTATAGTGTTGATATCTATACGTACTATGATCCAAATGTTCAAGAAATTTTAGTGAATCAAATTCAAAAACATAATATTGAAGAAACTATGGAAGTTGCGGCAGTTATATTAGAACCATATACCAGTCATGTGTTAGCGATTGCTGGAGGAAAAGATTATGGCATTTCTCAATTTAATCGTGCTTTATATTCAAAAAGGCAAGTAGCTAGTACCATTAAGCCATTACTATATTATTTAGCTTTACAAGAAGGATTTAGTCCTTCAACTACCTTCTTATCTAAATATACTACCTTTCAAATTTCAGATACCGAAACATATGCCCCTACTAATTATGGACACGTTTATGCAGAAGAACCTATTTCATTAATTAATGCAATATCTTTGTCAGATAATGTCTATGCCATGAAAACGCATATGTACTTAGGAACGAATACCTTACAAAAAGCATTAGAACATTTTGGTATAGAAACTGATCCAAATGCCTCTTTAGCACTAGGAACTGCTTCCTTTCCTATTATTAAACTAGCTGAAATTTATAATACCTTTGCTTCTGAAGGTTTATATACGAAACCAAGTATGATTCAGAAAATTGCAAATCATGAAAATCAAGTAATTTACGAAGATACATCTAAATCTATAGCACTACTAAATCAAGAAGATACCCTTATTTTAAATCAGTTGTTACGTTCAACTTATGATTTTAAGAACAACAATCATTTAAGAGCGACTATGTTAGGTTATGAACCAACAATTACTACCGCTGCTAAATCAGGAACTAGTGATTGGGATAGTATTGTTGTTGGCTTTAATCCTCAATATACCCTTGCTATATGGAATGGATATGATGACAATCAACCAATGACATTAGAATCAGAGCGAAAACTATCAAAATTAATTTTTCGTGATACTTTTAATGAATTGTATAAAGATTCTTCATCTGATCCATGGTATCAACTAACAGATAAATTACATGCAAGAAAAGTAAATCCTATTACTGGAGAACTTTCTTCCTTTGGTAGTTGGTATTGGTATTATAAAGATGATGCTATTCATAATACCCAAATCATAGAAGAATCTCACAATTCTCTAGAGTAAGCATAGAGTTTTGTGAAGTTAAATTACTTGTAGCCTATATTTTATATGGTAAAATATAAATAAGGAGTGATGTCCATGTTTATTAAACTACCAAAAGATGTAGAAACAATATTAACAACTTTACAAAATAATGGATATGAAGCTTATGTTGTAGGCGGCTGTGTTCGTGATGCTTTGTTAATGAAAACACCTGATGATTGGGATATCACAACCTCCGCAAAACCTCATGAAGTAAAGGCATTATTTTTGCATACCTTTGATACAGGTATTCAACATGGTACAGTTACTGTTCGTTTAAATCATACAAATTATGAAGTCACAACCTTTAGAATTGAAGATGATTATGTAGATGGTCGTCATCCTAGTTCTGTTGCTTTTACAAATCTATTATCCGAGGATTTAAAACGTCGTGATTTTACCATTAATGCTATGGCATATAATCCTACAGTTGGATTAGTTGATTTATTTGATGGACGACATGATTTAGAATATAAAATTATTCGTTGTGTTGGAAATGCAAAGGAACGTTTTGAAGAGGATGCTTTACGTATATTAAGAGCTCTACGCTTTAGTGCACAATTACACTTTCAAATTGAAACAAATACACTGAATGCTATTAAAGAATGTGCTACATTGCTAACAAAAATTAGTATGGAACGTGTAAATGTTGAATTAACAAAATTACTTACATCCAATCATCCTGAATATATACAACTTTTGTATGATACTGGTGTAAGTAAAGTAATTCTTCCAGAATTTGATATCATGATGGAAACTATGCAATGCAATCCCCATCATTGCTATTCTGTAGGAAAGCATACAATTGAAGCTTTAAAACATGTACCAAATGATCCTATCTTACGTTATAGCATGTTATTTCATGATTTAGGTAAACCAAATAAAAAGACGACTGATGATAAAGGTATTGATCATTTCTATGGTCATCAAAAAGAAAGTGCCATTATTGCACATAAGATAATGAGACGTTTGAAATTTGATTCACATTCTATGCAATTAATTGAACGATATATTGAACATCATGATTGTAGAATGGAACCAAATCTTCGTAATGTAAGAAGAAATATTGCTCATATCGGTAAAGACTTATTTCCTAACTTCTTTCTAATTCAAAGAGCTGATATATTGGGCCAAAGTGATTATTTTCGTGATAAAAAGCTAGAAACTCTATCTTTAGTTGAGACTATTTATAAAACAATCATTGAAGAAGAGCATTGTTTATCAATTAAAGATCTTAAAATCAATGGTAAAGATTTATTAGACTTAGGTTTTACAGCTGGGCCACAAATCGGAGAAATCTTACAATCCTTATTAAATGAAGTACTAGATAATCCAGAATTGAATCAACATGATACTTTAATTGCATATTGCCAAGAACATTTTATGTAAACTAAAAGCGAGGATATTTCCTCGCTTAGTTATTTAATTCATCTGGGAAGAATACTTTCTTCTCATTTTTATTTTCGCCTTTTAAGATAGCATCTACAATGGTTGATACTTTAGACAACTCTTGAATACTTCCATCTCTCATCAATACCCAAATCGCATTATCTTCATGATCTCGATATGGTTGATATGGTCTTTGTTCCGTTCTATCTACATACATATAGTATTCTGGATCAAAACCATGAGATTGAATCCATTTAAAATACTCATTTTCTTGTTCAATGGTATAAATATCATCATATTCAAATAAATGACGACTTAACAAACGATTGGATAAATCTTTTAAGATATCATCTTCACACTTTGTTAATTGCATAAATCCGAATTGACATGCACATTCATCTAATTCATATAACTCACTATTTGTTAAGTATTCTTTTTCACATAATGCCTTAAACATTGGTGCTTCATCAACAATACTTGGATCCATATGATATACATCTAATAAACGTTTAAAGAAACTATGTAAGATTGCTTCATAACTACGACTTACTGGATGATAGTATACTTGCCAATACATATGGTATCTAGCCATAATATAGTCTTCAATAGTATGAATACCACTTTCTTTAACTACCAACTTTTGATTTTTCACACGAATCGTACGCAATACTCTTTCTAAATCAAATTCACCATAGCTCGTTCCTGTAAAATAAGCATCACGTAGTAAGTAATCCATTCTATCCGCATCTAATTGTGATGATACCATTTGAATTAACAATGGATTTGGGTGTGTATGATTAATTACACTTGCGACATCATAAGGTAATCTTGGATTTTCCTTACTTAAAATACGATAAATACTAGAATCACCTGTAATAATATTGCATGTACATTCTTCATGATTATATTTACTTACATGTTCAAAGGAATGTGAAAATGGTCCATGTCCAATATCATGTAATAAAGCAGCTAACATAACTGTAATCTTTTCATATTGACTTAATGCTTGTCCAATATCTCCATTTTCAGAAATCATTCTTCTAACAATTTCATATACACCTAATGAATGTGAAAAACGAGAATGTTCTGCTGTATGATATACAATATGTGTTGCACCTAATTGATGAATTCTACGTAAACGTTGAAATTCAGGCGCATTTAAACAATCCCATATAATTTGATATTTAATATGGATATAGCCATGAATTGGATCACGTAATACTTTTACTTCATCTAATTTTTTCATACATTCACCCTCAATCTTATTTTCTAACTAATAAAACAACAGCTGTTGCTTGAACTCCTAATTCTTCTCCTACGAAACCTAAACCTTCACCACGAGTGGCTTTTACATTTACTTGTGATAAATCACAATGTAAAGCATTCGCAATATTTTGTTTCATTTGGTCAATATGAGGTGCCATCTTTGGTTTTTCAATCATAACTAAAGAATCCACATTACCAATTTTATAACCTTCTTTATCCATTAATTTATAAGTTTCTTCTAATAATAATAAGGAAGAGATTCCTTTATATTTAGGATCCGTATCTGGGAAATGTGTACCAATATCTTTCAAACCCATTGCACCAATAATAGCTTCAATAATCGCATGTAACAACGCATCCGCATCTGAATGTCCTAATAAACCTTTTGTATGTGGAATTTCTACTCCACCTAAAATCAGTTTTCTTCCTTCAACTAATTTATGAATATCTATTGATTGTCCAATTCTCATATGATTACCTCATGTTTCTTTTCTTGATTATAATATGGAATTCTATTCTTTTCTATGTATTTTATGCTAAAATGAAATATATGAGGTGAGAATATGGCAGAAATTAGTATAATTGGCTCAGCATGGATTGAAGAATGTATTCATTGTGTAAAACCAACCATTCATACTGGCACAAATCTTTCAACAATTACTCGTTATTATAGTGGTGATATGTATAATATCGCTTATACAATGTCACAATTTAATGTACCAACCTCATTTTGTACAAAATATGGTAATGATTTAGATTCTGCCCAATTATGGAACCAATTAAATGAAAAGAATGTAATGCTTTATGGTCCTACTGTTACTGAAAAAATGCAAAACCAAGTAATTATCCATTCAGATAATAGAGTGTTAACTTTTTGGGAAGGTAATGAAGCATTTAAATTTGATGTAGATGACTTGTATCCACATACAGCATTTTCGAAAAGTGATTATGTAGTTACCGATGTTACCGATGATAAAGTATTAGAAGTGTTATTTAAAAAATCTCCTACTACAAAGTGGATTGTATCACGACATGTTCCAAGTAAAGAATTATTTGAACATGTTGAAGGATTAATCCTTACATATGAAGATGCATTAAAATTAGGTAAGGCTACCGACTTTGATCGTATTTGTTATCGTTTATGTGAATTAGGCGCAAAATGGATCATTATTTATATGGGAAAACAAGGAATTTATGCTTATTCCTTCAAAAAACCATTAAATTATCAATCTCTATTCAAAGACAAGGGTTTTGATTCAGGGTGCTATTCTGGCTTTATTTCTGGCTTATTATATGGTTTAACTACTTATCATGACTTCCATAAAGCGGTTACGATTGGAACAAAGATATCTGCTTGTATTTATGATGTAATTGAATCTACTAGAGATGATATTCAAGAAGCAATCAAACAATATGATGATGTAGAATCCTTTATCTATTAAAAGAGGCTATAACAAATGTTATAGCCCTTTTTCATTATAATTTAATAAATTGTTCTACATTCAATACAAAGATGGTTGCGCCACCAACTTGTACTTCAACTGGGTAAGATGTGTATCTTCCAATATCAAATGATGCTGTTGCAGGAACCATTTCTGTTCTCTTACAACTTTCACTTCCAATTAAAGAAATACATTCTTCAACCTTTTCATCTTCAACACCCACTAAAAGTGTTGTATTACCAGCTCTTAAGAAACCACCTGTTGTTGATAACTTAGTTACTTGGAATTTATTTTTTGTTAATGCTGTGATAACTGCACTACTATCATCATTTGAAACAATTGCAATTAATAACTTCATACATTTATCCTCCTTTATATGCATATTATATCATAATTTTTGTGATGAATATGTTAAACATTGAATCTGAAGTGCATAATATCTCCATCTTGCACTACATATTCTTTACCTTCTAAGCGAAGTCTACCAGCTTCTTTTACTCCAGCTTCTGTTTGATATTTCATCAAATCATCATATGAGTAAGTTTCTGCACGAATAAATCCTTTTTTGAAGTCTGTATGAATGATACCTGCACAATCAGGAGCTTTCATACCACGTTTGAATGTCCATGCTCTAACTTCTGGTTCACCTACTGTGAAATATGTACATAAACCTAAAATATCATAAGCAGTTGTAATTACTTGATCTAAACCAGATGTTTGAATTCCTAATTCTTCTAAGAACATAGCTTTTTCTTCTTTATCTAAGCTAGCTAATTCTTCTTCAATTTTAGCAGATACTGGAATTACATGGTTATTCTCAGCTTCCGCAAATTTAACTACTGCTTGATAATGAACACATGATTCTGGTTCTGAAATTTCATCTTCTGACATATTTGCAATATAAATTACTGGTTTAGCAGTTAAGAAATGGAAACCTTTTAATAAATCTTGTTCTTCTTTAGTCATTTCTAAACTTCTAACTGGTTTTTCATTCATTAATACTTCATGAATACGTTTTAATAAGTTATATTCAAATACTGCTTCTTTATCATTTGATTTTGCTTTACGTTCTACTTTAGAAATACGGTTTTCTGCAGTTTGTAAATCTGCGAAAATTAATTCTAAGTTAATAATTTCAATATCACGAATTGGATCTACTCCACCTTCAACGTGAGTGATATCTGCATTTTCAAAACAACGTACAACATGACAAATAGCATCACATTCACGAATGTTTGATAAGAATTGGTTTCCTAAACCTTCCCCTTTAGATGCACCCTTAACTAATCCAGCAATATCAGTAAATTCAAATGTTGTATATATAGATTTTCTTGGATTAAACATTTCTACTAATTTATCCATTCTTTCATCTGGAACTTCTACTACACCAACATTTGGACTAATTGTCGCAAATGGATAGTTTGCAGCTTCTACTTGCGATTTGGTAATCGCATTAAATAATGTAGACTTACCAACGTTAGGTAATCCTACAATCCCTGTTGTTAATGCCATATATTAATTCTCCTTATCTTCTGTTACTATAACTTTCTTTAACTTTTTCTCAAACTCACTTCTTGGAAATAATACGCTTGCGCCGCATCCTAAACATTTAATACGGATATCTGCACCCATACGTATAATTTTCCATTGTTTTGACTTCTTACAAGGATGTTCTTTTTTCATTTCAACAATATCATTTAAATTGTATTCCATTATTTCATCCTCCCCTTGAATGATTCTACCACATTTTCTAATAACATTGTAGTTGTTACTGGACCAACTCCTCTAGGAACTGGTGTTACATAGGATGCTTTTTCTAAAATTTCATCAAAATCTACATCTCCACATAGTTTTCCATTTTCATCCATATTGACTCCAACATCCACCACTATTGCTCCACTTTGCACCCATTCAGCTTTTACATATCGAGGTCTACCAATAGCAACCACTAATATTTCTGCTCTTTTACATACTTCAGCTAGATTTTTTGTCTTACTATGACAAATCGTAACTGTCGCGTTTTCATTGACTAACAATTGTGCAACAGGTCTCCCTACAGAATGGCTTCTACCAATCACAACAACTTCTTTACCAACCAATTCTATATTATATTCCTTTAACATACGCATAACTGCTTTTGGAGTACATGGAATCATACATTTTTGATTCATATACATTTTCGCAACATTACGACTTGTTAAACCATCTACATCTTTACTAGGATCCATGCATTCAATTACTGCTTGTGTATTGATATGCTTAGGTAATGGCATTTGAATAATAATGCCATCAATACTATGATCTTTATTAAGTACATCAATCTCTTGTACTATTGTTTCTTGTGAAACACTATCTTCAAATGTTACTAGTTTCACATCAATTCCTACAGCATCACAACCTTTAGTAATACTTTTTACATAAGAAATAGAGCCTTCATCATGTCCAACTAGTAGAATTGCTAAAGTTGGTTTACGTAGACCTTTATCTATATAAGATGTAATCTCTTGTTTTAATGTTTCCTTAATTACAGTAGATACTGTATTTCCATACATAATATTTCCCATAACTACAATTCCTTACTATCTAACATAACAGTTACTGGTCCATCATTGTACAATTCAACTTTCATATCCGCACCAAAGATACCAGTCTCTACATGTAGTCCTAGATTTCTTAAGGTATCATTGAAATATTCATACAAACGATTAGCTTCATCTGGTTTAGCAGCATTAGTAAAACTTGGTCTTCTTCCTTTTTTACAATCTGCATATAACGTAAATTGTGAAATGGATAAGATATCACCTTTCACATCTGTAATTGATAAATTCATTTTTCCTTGTTCATCTTCAAACAAGCGTAAATCATAGACTTTTTTAGCTAGCTTTTCTACAACCTTTTCATCATCTTCATGTGTCATGCCTACAAATAGTAAGTAACCCCCTTGAATTTGTCCATTTACGTTTCCTTCAATTGTTACTTTCGCGTGTTTTACTCTTTGAATTAGAACTTTCATTTCTATCACCTTTTCTATTGTTCTATTTTACCATTTTTTATTTAACAATAAACAAATTTACGATAAAATATTATTCGAGGTGAATTACATGAAAGAACCTTTAGCATTTAGACTTCGTCCTCAAACATTAGATGAAGTTATTGGACAAGAACACTTAACAAATGAGAATGGTATTTTACGCAAATGTGTAAAACAACAAACTATGTTCTCTATGATTTTATTTGGTCCTCCTGGTACTGGGAAGACTACTTTAGCTATGGTTCTTGCGAATGAATTACAAATACCTTATCGATTATTTAATGCAGTTACTTCTAATAAGAAAGATTTAGAGAAAATCTTTGATGAAGCGAAATATTATCGTGGCATGATTGTTATTGTTGATGAAGTACATCGTTTAAATAAGGATAAACAAGATTTATTATTACCTTATATCGAAGATGGAACTATTACGTTAATTGGGGCTACAACCGCCAACCCATATCACAGTATCAATCCAGCGATTCGTTCTCGTTGTCATTTATTAGAAGTTAAAGCTGTTACACAAAAAGGTGTTGTGCTCGCTTTACAAAGAGCACTTCAACATCCATATGGATTAAACAATCAATATACAATGGACGAAGATGCTTTAGATATGATTGCAAGATATAGTAATGGTGATATTCGTTATGCATTAAGTTTATTAGATTTAGTTGCGCTTGTGACTACAACAAATCACATTTCTTGTGAACTAGTAAAGGAATATGCGAAAGTTCCTAATTCATCAATCTCAAGTTCTGATGATGGTCATTATGATGCAGTTAGTGCCTTTCAAAAATCCATTCGTGGTTCTGATGTTGATGCCGCATTGTATTATCTAGCAAGACTGATTAGTGCTAATGATATGGATTCTATTGAAAGACGTTTATTAGTCATTGCCTATGAAGATATTGGTCTAGCCAATCCTGCAGCTTGTGCAAGATGTGTTCAAGCTATTGATGCAGCGAAACGAGTTGGTTTCCCTGAAGCACAAATTATTCTAGCGAATGCTGTTATTGATTTAACTTTATCTCCTAAATCAAGATCTGCATCAGATGCAATTCACGAAGCTACTGCACTAGTTAATCAAACGGCCTATCAAGTACCTGAATATTTACGATTGACACCTGTTGGTTTAGATCCTAAAGATGCTTATGATTATGGTCGATTTGATATCTGGCATAAAATTCAATATTTACCTAATGAAATTAAGGATGTTGAATTCTATCAACCAAATATCAATAGCAGTTATGAAAAACAACTAGCGCAAAATCGTGATAAATTAAAACAAATTAAACGAACAAACAAGTTACGCTCCCTTAAATAGGAACGTAACTTTTTTCTATATCTAATATAGACTTTCTCATACTATTTTTACTCATTCGTAGTAAAAAATAGAGAAATATACCCTCTAAGAGCATACATCCATAGTAAATTAGGCTAATTTCACCCTCTAAACTTAAACTCATTGGTAACAATAGAGTTCGTAAAAATGGTATATATTTACAATAATTTATTACATTTACCTCATAAATTGACATTCCTACATAGTAAATAAGTATTGGAAGACTATGTATCCATATCATCATATGATTCGCTTCCTCAATACTCTTAGACTTACTCATAAATAACACAATTATATACTGAATCATGAAGATTCCTATTAACATACTAACTATTCCTACTAATAAAATTGGCAATCGGAAATAAGATCCATCTAACACAATAAAGTTTTGAATCCAATCATACAATTGATGAGTGAATGGATAACCATAACGAATTAGTGACCATATGCAAATGAAAACAAACATACATATGTACTCTATGAATATTTGTATCCACCCTTCCACAATTTTACAGACAACATATTGATTACTAGATATGCAAGTTAAATAGTAACTAGCCATTCCACTATGTTTATCTTCAATAATTTCTTGTACACTTCCAATAGATTTAGACATTAATATAAAGTAAATCATGGTATATACAATTAGTTCTAAATACGGATCTTTTATTCTAGAGTGGTAGTAGGAAATATCATATAAAGGTTCTGTATATGTATAACCTGGTACTTTTGAAATGCTCTTTTGAATATCAAACATAACCTCTTCACTTATCACTTCATCACTATATATCTTCCAATCATCTTCAAAGACAATACGAATGTTTGCTTTATCTACATAATCTACATTTACAGCATCTTTAAAGTATTCTTGGTACATGATTGTACTTTCATCTAATGAAACTTGCACTCTTTGAAGCAATGTAATATTTTCTAGTATTCTATCTACATATAAGATTCCACCTAAAACCATAAAAATTATCATCAGTTTTAGTACATATTTCTTATTCCATAATTTTCTTTTTAATCCAAAAAATATCATATTAATCATGAGATACCTCTTTAATGGATTCAACGCATCCATCTTTTAAATAGATAACTTTATCACATATACAATTGACTAATTCATATTGATGAAAACTAATTAGTGTAATACCTTTTCTATTTCGAATCAAATGTATAACTTGTTGTAGTTTGTTTTGGTCTAATCCATTAAACGGCTCATCTAAAATTAATATTTTAGGATTATGTAATACTGCCATAATTATTTGTAAAATTTGTTGATTTCCTTTTGATAACTCATATACTTTCCTATACTTAAAATCATGAAGATCAAATTCATATAAGCACTCATCAATCTTCTTATTTATAACCTTCTTATCTACACCTTTTAGTGTACCTACAAGTGTCAATAAATCATTAACTATACAATCTTGATATAACCTTTTTTCTTCTGGAATATAACCAAATGTATTTAGATTCATTGTATTAATTGGTCTATTATTGTAGAGTATCTTTCCTTCATCTGCATCTTCTAATTGCAATAACAGTTTAAATGTTGTTGTTTTACCACAACCATTGTTTCCTAGAATTCCTACTACTTTGTTATCCTCCACTTCCCATGTACAATTTCTTAAACCTTTGTTTGACGCATACAATCGAGTCACATTTTTAAATGTTAACATTTTTATCACCTCAATTATTAATACGTCAACTTTTTGAATTATTCCTACCTAAAAATAAAAAAACGTTTCAAAAATGAAACGTTATTCAATTAATGTTCTAACTACATAAGATGCACAAGCTAATCCTGCACTTGAAGGAACAAAAGGACTACTTGAAACAGGATACTTTTCTTTCCTTGTTTGTCCATCTTCATTAATTACTTTGTTTTGAGTAATTGGTGTTTCTGTTGAAAATACTACTGGAACTTTTAGTGATAGATTTCTTCTTCTAGCTTGTGTTCTAACACTTTTAGCTAGTGGATCATTTTCAGTTTTATCCAAACGAGTTACAATAACTTTCGTTGGATCTAAACGATTTGCCATTCCTAATGAACTAATAATCGGAATTTGTTTTTCTTGTGCATATTCATATAAATCCAATTTACTGGTGACAGTATCAATTGCATCTACTATAAAATCTACTTGTCCTTGCATAATTTCATCAATGTTGTCTTTATTCATAAAGCAATCAAATGCAGTGACATCACATTCTGGATTAATATCCGCAATTCTTTGTTTCATAACATCTACTTTTTTAAGTCCAACTGTTGAATGTAGTGCTGGAATTTGTCGATTGATGTTTGTTACATCTACAACATCGTGATCAATTAACACTAATGAACCAATTCCACTTCTTGCTAGGGCTTCACAAGCATATGAACCTACTCCACCAACACCGAAAATCACAACTCTCTTCTTGGTTAAGAGTTCAACATTCTCTTGCCCTATTAAATACTTCATTCGTTCATTCCACATGAAACATTCCTCCAAGTATCTATATCTTTAAGAATTTGTTCACTAATATTAGGTAAGCTCATGTCATACCAGTGTACATTCATTTGATTATTGAACCAAGTATATTGTCTTTTTGCGAATTGACGAGAATGTTTTTGAATATTTTCAATAACTTCTTCTTTTGTTTGATTTCCTAGGAAATATTGTTGCCACTCACGATATCCAATTCCTTGCATACCTTGCATATTCCAAATACCCTCTACCTTACTAAGAGTTTGTATTTCTTCGAACAAGCCTTGGTTCATCATTAGTTCTACCCTAAGATTGATACGTTCATACAATTTTGCTCGATCCATTGTACATCCAATAATAAATGCATCATAAATTGGTTTATGTTGTTGAGAATCAATAATCTCTGATTTTATATTTCCAGATTTAGCCATAAATAAGGCACGTAATATGCGTTTACGATTATTCATATGAATTGTTTCACATGATTTAGGATCAAGTTCTTTTAACATCGCATACAATTGTTCACTTGTATATTGTTGATGTTCCTTCATAAACTCTGTGTCATCTTCTTGTTCTTTGAAAACATAATCATACAGTGTTGATTTGATATATAAACCAGTTCCTCCAGCAATTACTGGAATCTTACTTTCTTGATGTAATGAAGCCATAATTTCACGAGAAACCTTTTGGAACTCCATAACATTATATTCATCAGTTAATTCTTTGACGTCAATTAAATGATGTTTTACTCCATCCATTTCTTCTGCTGTTACTTTAGCAGAACCAATATCCAAACCTTTATAAACTTGAATAGAGTCACCACTAATAATTTCTGTATCTAAATGTTTGGCTATTAAAATACTTAAACTTGTTTTCCCTACTCCTGTAGGTCCAACAACAGCTATAACTTTATCCACGTTTAAACTCCTTTATTAATTGTTTTTCACTAATACAGATTAATGTAGGTCTTCCATGAGGACAATGATATGGTTCGTCACATTTACCTAAATCATCAATTACTTGTTGTAATTCCACATTCGACAAATGTCGATTGAATTTAATTGAGTAATGACAAGCTAAAGAAGCTATGGCTTCTTTGCGAATTTCATCAATCGTATATGTCTTATTTTGATTATACAAATCAATCATATCTTGTAAAAATTCTTTAATTTCTACTTTTTGAATCCAGTTTGGTAATTCTCTACATAATACTGTATTATTTCCAAATGGTTCAAATTGAATACCAATTTGCGATAATTGTTCATTCATTTCTTCAATGCGAACTGCTTGGCTTAAAGATATTTCTAATACAATCGGCATTAACAATGGTTGCATAGTAAATGATTGTTTACTGATAGCATTCTTAAATACTTCATAATTGTACTTTTCTTGAGCCGCATGTTGATCAATGATGTATAATCCTTGTTCACCTTGTGCCAAGATATACTTACCATGTAATTGTCCAATAACCTTTAAATCTGGTAAAGTATTCTTCTTTTCTACTTTAACATCTTGCTCTACAACTGTAGATTTAACTTCTACTGGTTGTTTTTCTTCTTTAATAATCACAGGAACTTCTTCTGTAATATAAGTTACAGGTTCTTCCTTTACTTTTACTTCATTCACATATACATCTTCAAATAGGTTTTGTAATTCCACCTTTGGTTTAGGTGTTACTAATGTCTTAGGACTATCTACTTCCATCACATTCATATTTGCATGTATTTCTTTATGAATTTGTTTTGCTAGTAAGTCATATAATTGTTTTTCTTTTGATAAACGAATTTCCCATTTAGAAGGATGTACATTCACATCTACTAATTGATAATCCATTTCTATATTTAAAATACAGATAGGATATCTTTCTGGTGAAATATATTTACGATATGCTTCTAGTATCGCTTTTTGAATTAAATAATGATGCACAATACGACCATTGATAAACAATGTCATATATTGTTTTGTTGCGCGTGTAACATGTGGTAATACAATTACACCTGATACTTTGAAATCATAATCTTCAAAAGCTACATTTACACAATTCTTAGCAACTTCTTTACCATAGACTCTATAAGCCACTTCTGCTAAAGAACCATTCCCATTTGTTTCTAAACGAGTTACATCATTACAAATCAATGAGAATGCAATTTCAGGATGGGAGAATGCAAATTTCTCCATCACATCAACAATAGCATTCGTTTCAGAATTCACTGATTTCATGTGTTTTAAACGTGCTGGTGTTTTATGGAATAAACCGGATACGGTAATATCCGTTCCTTTTGGTACTGCATATGGTCCTGCAGATACCATTTTTCCATATTCCATATCGATACGTGTAGAATCTACACCATCACATGTTAATAAATTGACTTTTGCCACTGAGGCAATCGATGGTAAAGCCTCTCCTCTAAACCCTAGTGTTTGTATAGACCATAAATCATTGATTGTTTTAATCTTACTTGTCGCATGTCTTTGGAAGGCATTTACTGCATCTTCCTTATCCATACCACATCCATTGTCTATAACTTGAATG
The DNA here is from genome assembly GCA_017561055.1 of Erysipelotrichaceae bacterium. GTDB lineage: Bacteria > Bacillota_I > Bacilli_A > Erysipelotrichales > Erysipelotrichaceae > RGIG4607. The sequence goes on along the minus strand of JAFZDT010000050.1, from coordinate 5,138 downwards.
GATTGAATACCACCATCTATAATTTTCACTTGAATACGTGTTGCTTGAGCATCAATTGCATTTTCAACCAATTCTTTAATAACTCCCATTGGCCTTTCTACAACTTCTCCAGCCGCAATCATATTCGATAAATGTTCATCTAACTTTATAATCTTTCCCATACATTAGTCCTTCTTATTTACTTCTGTTTTTAAATCCATCACTAATTGTAGAGCTTCTATTGGAGTCAATCGATTTGGATCAATCATATCCAATGTCTTCTTAACATTTTCTAATCCTACTGGAATTCTTTCCATCATTAACATTTGTGATTGTACTTGTTTCTTATTGGTTTTCTTTTGTTCAAAAGAATTCAATAATACTTGTGCACGATCTAATACACTTTCAGGTAACTTCGCTAAACGAGCTACATTAATACCATAAGAACGATCCGCTCTACCATCTTTAATCTTATATAAGAAAGTAACTTGATCATTCTTTTCATGTACTTCAACATGCACATTATGTACCCCAGGTAATGTATCTTCCATTTGTGTTAATTCATGATAGTGTGTTGAGAACATGGTTTTAGCACCAATACAAGAAGTAATATACTCTAACATTGATTGTGCTAATGCCATACCATCATAGGTAGATGTACCTCTACCAATTTCATCAAATAGAATAAATGAATTTTCTGTCGCATGTTTTAATGCTTGGTTCGCTTCACTCATTTCTACCATGAATGTTGATTGTCCACTTAAAATATCATCACTTGCTCCAATACGAGTAAATACCTTATCAAAGATTGGAAGTTCTGCTTTTTCACAAGGAACATAACAACCAATTTGTGCCATTAAAATAATAATAACTGTTTGGCGCATATAGGTACTTTTACCACCCATATTAGGCCCAGTAATAATTAATACATTCTTATCATTACTCATAGTTACATCATTAGGAATGTAACGAGTATCTTTATACATTGCTTCAATAATTGGATGTCTGCCACCTACGATATGTAAGTGATTATCTTCATTAAATACTGGACGAACATAACTACTTCCTTCACTCACAACAGATAATGAATATAATGCATCCGCAATAGCTAGTGCATGAGACAATTGTTGTAAATGAGGAATATGTTTCTTCATTTCATTCATTAATGCTAAGAATAACTCTGTTTCTAAACGAATTGTACGTTCTTCAGCATGTAAAATAGCATCTTCTCTCTCTTTTAACTCACTAGTTACAAAACGCTCGGCATTGGTTAGAGTTTGTTTTCTTACATATCCCCAGTCATCTTGTACTAAAGCGACATTACCTTTACTTACTTCAATAAAGTAACCAAACACACGATTATAACCAATTTTAAGATTTTTAATTTGAGTACGTTCTCTCTCTTTATTTTCTAATGCTGCAATCCATGCTTTACCATTTCGTTGAATATCACGATATTCATCTAATAGTTCATTATAACCATCCACAAACATATTTCCTTCTTTAATAGATGCTGGTGGATTTTCTACAAATACATCTTTAATTAATGCTAAGGCATCACCACATGCATCCACTTCATCAAACAAACTATAGATACCACTATCTCTCATAATATCTAAAATGATAGGCGCTTGTAATAATGTTTGTTGTAAACGTAAACAATCTTTAGCATTTGCACTGCCATAAGCTATACGAGTAATTAAACGATCTAAATCATAAATTTTAGATAACGCTTCTTTCAAATCACCCTTAGCCATAAAATTACGATTTAAATATTCAATCATATTTAAACGTTGTTCAATTAACACTCTATCTAATAATGGATACTCTACCCACTTCTTCAACAAACGAGAACCCATACTACTTCTACAATGATCCATAAAAGACCATAAAGTTTCATTTTTACTTGATGTACGTAAAGGTACAATCAATTCTAAATTTTGTTTTGTAGAATAGTCCATATATAAAGATTCTGCTTCATCTGCAATTGTTACTACTTGAAGATGTTGCATCATTCTTTTTTGTGTTGTTTCTAAATATTGTAACAATCTTCCTACTGAAGAAATGATACGTAAATCTTCTACTTCTTTACATAAGTAGTTATACTCTTCTTTTAATTCATAACTATCACATACAGAAATAGTAATACCACTTGTTTGTTTAATTAAATGAGCAGCTTCAGATTCTACAAATTGTTGATCAACTACAATTTCTCTAACACTTTTCGCTTTTAAGAATTGTACTAAGGCTTGATCACTCTTTTCTACATAGTACCCTTTTGTTTCCCCTGTAGCCATTTCACACATAGTTACTGCATATCCATATTGATAATCATAAACAGACGCAATATAAATACTCATTCTTTCATCCAAAGATTCATCCATAATAGTTCCAGGAGTAACCACACGAATTACATCACGTTTAACAATACCTGTTGCTTGTGATGGATCTTCTAATTGTTCAACAATCGCAACTTTATAACCTTTCGCAATTAATCTTTGAATATATCCATTTACAGCATGATGAGGAACTCCGCACATAGGAACTTTTTCCTCAACACCTGCATTTCTTCCAGTTAATACTAAATCTAATTCATGAGATGCAGTTTTTGCATCATCAAAAAACAACTCATAAAAGTCGCCTAATCTATAAAATACTAATGCATCTAAATAGTTCTTTTTAACTTCTAAATACTGTTGCATCATTGGCGTATATTCTGCCATAATCTCACCTACTGTCTTTATCTATTATAACAAAAAAAGAAAAGTAGATGCTACCATCTACTTCACTTTGATTTGACTTTCTTGTTCAACTGGTTTTCTTAACAATTCTTCTTGATACTTTTTCCACTCTTGAACAACACCCTTACGGATAATTGTACTATTTGGACCAAATTCAATCGCAAAACCAGCACGAGATTCTGATACTTTAAACACGTCAATTTCTTCTAATAATCGATAATTTAATTTCGTTGGATCATATAGCATAACTGTAATTTTGTTTAATGAAGAATTGATAATACGAATATTCGCAACACCACCAATAGCTTCGATAAAAGTGAATAGTGTGTCTTCATTTTTATGAATATCCAAGAAATCACCAGCTAATACTTTATAGTATAGATTTGTCATTAAGAAATATAGAATGAAATAAATAACACCAACAATTAAAATAATCATAATTGTTTGAGCATAATTTTCATTTCCAAAGTAACCAATCAATGATGTTAATGTACCTGGCATAGCTGTTTCTAATGTTCCTGTAAATGTATAACCCAATTGTACAGATAAACCTGTAAATATTGCAAACAGTGTACTCATTGATAATACGTGCATGAAATATAACATTGGAGCTGATATAATCAATAAGATTTCAAGTGGAATTAATGTTCCATTAAACACGGAAACAATAGTTGCTAATACGAAGAAGAAAGCATATTTTCTTTTTTCCATTTTATCTGTATGTAAAAAGAACATAGCCCAAATCATTCCAGGAACTGCAAACATATTCATTACATAATATGGAGTGATGAATCTTCCATATCCAAATGTATCTAAATTTTGTGTTGTTAAAGCAGTCCAAATACTTACATCACCAACATAATTCTTACCAAAAGCATCCATCCAAGATCCACCTAAGCTATTTAGCCAGAATGGATTTCTAATTAATACATCTAATCCAAACAATGACATGATACGTTCAATAACGCCATACACAAACATATTAATTGGATTATAGATATCAGATGCTATCATTTCAAATAATTGTTTTAAGAAGTTAATTACATATGGCCATCCTAATGAGAATAAAATTGCAGCTACAACTGTATATACAATTGTTGTAATTAATGACCAACTATCATTATCAATAAATGATAAAACACCATAAGTAAAACGTCTTCTAGAACTCATATAACACATTCTAGTAATGAATACTACAATAATACTTGATAATAACCCAGTTACTAATGGATAACGAATACCACCAACAGATAACAATACCACTTTTGCATCAATTTGCATTCCTAAAAAAGAAGAATAACAATAACTTGGTAAATCTGTTGTTGCAACAAACATCGTCACTACATGGAAAATAACAAAAGCAATTACACCAACATAAGCTGGGACTGAATCTTCATATCGTTTAGATAATAATTTAATTACAACTAACATTGGAAATAATGTAATTAAGAAACTACCTACATATTTTAAAAATCTACAAATTGATAAGAATATTTCATTTGTTACATTGATATAAGGTGTAATATTGGGATTTATAAAAAAATCACCAATCCCCATAAGTACGATTGCTATAAAAAACATTTTCAAAGGAAATTGAAGAACTTCTAGCAATGAATACCATCTTTTCATTTATTTATCACCTCTATATAATATAATATCATTATAAAAAGTTGCTTTCAACAAAAGGAAAATTTTGTAGTAGTTTTTAATAAGCTAGAAAAGAGGATTATTATGCTTGAAAATAAAGAAGTAGAATTGAAAATGATTTTAACTAAGGAACAATTCGATGCATTATTACAATTTTATTTACCATCAAATTTTATCAAACAAACGAATTATTACTTTTCTTCAACAAACAAAACGAATTATCAATCTATTAGAATTAGAGAAAAAGAAGGAAAATATCTTTTTACTTTAAAAGAAAAATATCCAGATTATGTTCAAGAATATGAAAAATATACCCATTCCTTAAATTTAATGGATGATAGCGATATTCTTAAAATTTTGGAAGAAAGAAAATTATTTCCTCCGTACAATGAGATTGGCAAGTTAACAACCAATCGTTTCACTTATGTAATTCCTAATCAAGCAGAGTTATGTTTTGATATTAATGAATATTATGGAATTATAGATTATGAAATTGAATATGAAGTAATCAATTCTCATAATCATCTAGAGTCTTTTATAAACATTCTAAAACAAGCAAACATTGAATTCATTCCTAACCCTATCTCCAAAGTAAAACGTTGTTTACAAGCAAAAGAAAAGAATGACTAGTGATATGATCCCTCTAAAGTAGACAACTAAAATAAATAAAGTTGTTTATGGAAGGAGGGATCTTTTCTTATGGGAAGAAAGAGTAAGTATACAATAGAAGAAAAGGTTCAAGCAGTATTAGATTATAAAAACGGAAAACGT
>JAFZDT010000049.1 GCA_017561055.1 Erysipelotrichaceae bacterium | reverse complement strand
GGTGGGTATTTAGGTAGTGGTGAACATACCAAGGAAGAGAGAATTGAAATACATAGCTTAGATGTTGGTATGAAATTATTAATGGAATTTGTGAAAGAAAAGATCCTCAATTGAGGATCTTATTTCTTAATTAGTAAACCATCTTCGTAGATATATGGTTCATTTTGTTCAGGTAATACATGATTAGCACCCATAGCATTTAATTTTTCTGGACAGTTTGAGTGTACACATACTACATTCTTTGGAGCTAATGTTTGAATCATCCAACTTAAGTGATTTGGGAAGGCGTGGTTGAATGAATATACATTTGAATAACCAACATATTTTGTTTCTGTCATATTCAAGATTTTAGCTAAGTTATCGCATCCTGCTTTACCAAATGGATCACCAAATAAGTGGAAATAGATACCATCTTTTGCTGGTAAAGAGAATACATGTAAAATATTCTTATAAGATACTTGTACAAAGTATTTTTCTGGATGTGCATGTAATTCTTCAAATGATACTTCTTCATTATGTTCTTTTACATAATTTAAAATAGCTTCATCTGTATTAGCGTCTTGTACATAGAAACATACTTTCTTATCTAAAGTATTGTTGATGACGTAAGCTGTTTCTACTTCATAAACAACGGTTCTTCCTAATGTGTCTAATGCATTGATTAATTGCATATCTCTATGATAGATATTGAATAATCCTAAATGTGGATAATCATGTAATTGTGTGCGGATATCATCATAGATTTTTTGTTCTAGGAACATGCCTTCTAACATACCTTTACTTGGTTGTGATAATTCTTTAATCTTATCTGGATTATGAATGAACTTAGAAGGAGAGTAAGATGTACCATCTACGATAGCCACATCAATTTCTTTTTGTCCTAATTTTTCAATTTCTTCAAAAGCTCTTTCTCTTGATAAACCATGGAAACGAATGTCTCCTGTATATAAGAATTTACCATCTGGTGCTTCAATGTAATAGCTAGTTGAACCATGGCATGGATGGTCATTGAAGTGTGGTGTGATTTTGAATGGACCATGCATAAATGGTTCTTCATATTCAACACCTACAACTGTTTCATGGTAAGTTCCTTCGTTGATATCTTCTAATACATCTAATAGTTTTTTACCATTTTTGTGCATATACACTGGAATATCTTTGTGTAGATATTTAATGTTTGCCATATGGTCTAAGTGTAAGTGTGAAATAATTACACAAGATGTAATATTTGATTCTTCATATGGTTGAATATTTTGGTAAATAGAACCATCAAATAGTGTTAAATCTTTTTTGTTATAAATACCATCTACTGGTGGTGTTTCTTTTAAACGTAATGCATCTAATAAAGCACTTTTTTCTCTGTGTAATACATAACCATCATAGGCATTTAAATCGGGTCTAAAAGGTGCTCCAAAGTCAAATAAGATACGGTGTTTATCATAAGTTAAACTACATACAACACCACTACCTTTTAATCCTTCATGTACTCGTAATTCTGTTTTCATTTATTCTACCTCCACTAATTGATCATTTTCTAAAACGTATGTTTGATATTTCTTTGGAAGAAGTTGTTGTCTTCCGTTGCTTGCTTTTAAACGATATGGATTTTTACCATGACATGGAATTAATACTTTCGCATCAATTTGATCACAATAGTATTTCAATTGTGGTGGATATGCATGTGTAAAGTAATTGCTCATAAAGAAGTTCACATGTTCAAATCCAGCCAATCCAAGGATTTTGTGTAAATTATGATATCTTGGATCATATGCTCCTGAAGGAATGCCTCCAGAATGTAGATAACAAGAATTTGCATTTGGTAAATCAAATAATTCCATAATGTGTTCATAGGTATTTTGAATTAAATATCCTTTTGGATTTCTATGAATTTCTTCTTTAGTTACAACTGGATTGTTTTTCAATAATTCTTCAAACCAAGGTTCATCATACTTGTAATCTGGTACATAGACATGAATTGGTTGTTGGAAGAATTTCCAAATGATATAGGCTGTTTCTGGTTCATAGGCAATAATACGATTGGTTTCTTTTGCCATATTCATGAAAGTTAGAACATCATCCATTTCTCTTTCATAGTGGTGGAAAACGCATAAACCTTCTTTTTCTTTTAGAATTGCTAATAGTTTTTCATCTACCATATCCGCATCTAACATGCCTTCAGGTAATTCAGGATATCCAATAATTTCAGCATCCTTATCACCATAGAACATTTCCATAGTAGAATCCATTAATGATGTAGTTTCACATACTAATACATCAATTTTTTCATTCTTAATGTATTCCATTTCTTTCCATACAGCTTCTACATAATCACCATGTAAAACCACATCACCAGTATAATGTAATTTCATATCTGGTGTTTTTACATAGAAAGATAAATCTTGATAACTTCTAGCATTTAAAACAAATGGTTTAACGGTAATGTCACCAATTTGATATTCCTTATTTGGATCCAATACTTTATATCCTACAGTACGTAAAGTATGTACACCTTTACCTACAGTTTCTAACGCATCTTCAATACGTAATAGTGGTTCTGTAGCATAAATGTCTACATCATCACTTACAAATCCCATATTACACATATGGTCTAAATGTAAGTGGGTTAAAAAGATAGTTGTATGTAAATCTGTTTCTTCACTTGCTAATAAATCAAAGTCTAATAAATGTTTTCTAGAATATAATCCTTCAACTAATGGAGCTCTTCCAATGGAAAGTTCATCATACAAATAATGTTCAGGACGTCTGATCATCACAGGATCAATGACATCAGTCGCAGGTTCAAAAGCAGTACCAATTTCTAGTAAGATTCTTTCTTTGCCATAAACCAGTGACATAACAACTCCACCAATGGTGTTTAAGCCACTATAAAATTTAATTTCTGTTTTCATAGTTTTTACTCCATTTCTTTAATGTTGCGATAGATATCATACCAACTAAATACGCGTTTTGTACCTTTTAAAGTAAAATCACGATTGTAGCGAGTATCATAACATAAATGTTTTGTATATTTAGATTGAGCAATAATGGCTTCTACACAATCCTCAATCATAATATCAATCTTGTTTTCTTGAATATCTTCAACTTTAGGCCAAATCGCAAAACAAATTTTGTCATAGTATACATTATGTTCTTTTAACCATTGAATGGTTAATTGACGCATTTGTTCTCCTTCTGGTGTATTATGTGTTGTTTTATGACGACTTGTAATAATCACTAGATTATGTCCTTCTTCATGTAGTTTGTGAGTTATTTCAGATACAAATAAATGAGCTGGGCCATGTTGTACATAATCTAAGAAATATTCTTGTCGATATAATGCACTTGTTTTGGCATCCCAATTTCCTTTAGTTTCATAACCATAAGGGTATTCTAGTGGAGGTAAATTATGTTCATAACAGAATTTACTCATATGTGCTAAACGATAGGTATCATCATCCATGATTACACCATCAATATCAATTCCAATATTCATACAAAATCTCCTTTACTTATAGAATAATTATAAATTACAAATAGCATTATGACAAAGAAAAAAGCGATAAAACTATCGCTTATTGTAACTCCAATCATAGTCATTATGATAAATCATTAGTTTGGTCATCCCGCCATCAATACAAATGTTTTCACCAGTGATAAAAGCCGCTTTACTAGAACATAAGAAAAGTACCATATTCGCAATATCTAAGGGATTCCCTACTCTATGAACTAAATGTTGTGTCGCATCAGGCCCACTATATTCTTGATTTTGGGTATCAATCCAACCAGGAGAAATACTGTTTACACGTGCTTTTCCAGCTAAAGAAACTGCTAGTGCATGGGTCAAAGCATGAATACCACCTTTACTTGCGGTATAACTTTCAGTTTGTGGTTGACTCATACGGTCACGAGAACTAGAAATATTAATGATACACGCATCGTTTTGTAGATATGGCATACATAATTTCGTTAGATAAAATGGTGCAGTAACTCCTACTTGTAAAGCGTACATAAATTCTTCATAAGTACAATCATCAATTCCTTTGAATAGTGGAGGAGCATTATTAACAATAATATCCACTCTACCATATTCCGTAATTACCTTATTCACATAGTTTTCTAATACTTCTTGTTTGCCAATGTCACCAGTGTAGTATCCACCTTCACAAATATCAATATCACAAACAATAGCTCCTTGTTTGATAAATTCTTCTTTAATTGTTTTACCAATTCCCATATAAGAACCAGTTAACAATACAACTTTATTTTGAAATTCCATTGTTTCACCTTCTTGTAAGTATAGTTTACGGTTTTTCTTTTGGTTAGTAAATAGTATAATAAAAAAGGTGGTAGTATGAATAAATTAGTAGTAAAAGATATCGTATTCAATGAAGGTTTGCCTAAAATATGTGTACCTTTAGTAGGTAAAACAAAAGAAGAACTATATGAAGAGCTAGACCAATTATCATGGGATAGTGTGGATATTATCGAATGGCGTATGGATATGTGTGAGGAATTACAAGACGCAATTGAAATTGCTAGAAAACTTTCTAGTGAATATCCACTATTGGCTACTTTTCGTACAACGTTTGAAGGTGGAACAAAAGAGATTACTTTGAAAGAGTATGTACAATTGTATAAGCTATTAATCGATCATCAAGTGGTAGATATGATTGATGTAGAATATCAAAGAGAAGAAGTAGTAAAAGAATTAGTAGAATATGCGCATAATCATGACGTAAAAGTGGTGCTATCCTATCATAATTTTAGTTATACACCACAAGAAAAAGAAATATTTGCTCATATGCGTAATATGCAGAAATTGAATGCGGATATTTGTAAAATTGCTGTTATGTCTAAAAATGAAGAAGATGTAATCAATGTACTACAAACAGCTATTCATTTGAAAAAACAAATAGATACTCCATATATTTTACTATCTATGGGGAAATTAGGAATTATCACACGTATGTGTGTGGATTTTATGGGTTGTTGTATGACCTTTGGTAAGGCTATACAATCTAGTGCGCCAGGACAAGTTGCACATGAACAATTAAAAGAAATTTTGATGGTATTGCATCAAAAGTAATTGTAAAAAATATCACACGATTTACATTTTTTTGTTAAATTATGGTATATTGCTACTCGAGGTGAATTTTATGCCAATGAATGTTAAAAATAAAATTGCAGATACCTTTTGGAAGTTAACATTAACGAAACATATCGATAAGATTACTGTTAAAGATATTGTGGAAATATGTGGTATTTCTCGACAAACATTCTATTATCATTTCCAAGATATTATTGATGTAGTAGAATGGACAGCAAATCGTGAAATTCAAACAATGATTGTACAAAGCTTGAAAGCGAAAACACAAGAAGAAAGTGTTCGACAAGCAGTGTCTTTTTTCTTCTCTCATAAATTGATTTGGAATAAATTATTAACTTCTAAAAGTAGAGAGCATTTCGAAAAAATGGCAATGAATGCATTGCATAAGTATGTAGCACAAATGATTAAATATAAAAGACCTGATTTAGTAATGGATGCGGAATTTGAAATTGGATTGCATTTTCTAACCTATGGTTTAGGTGGCTTATTCTTAGAATATGCCAATCGTGAAGATGTATCTGAAGAACAATTTACGAAACAAATTTGTCGATTATTAAATAAATAAAAGGAGAATAATCTTGCGATTATTCTCTCTTTTTTATTGTTCCATTTTTATACGATAGACTTCATCATGTCCTTGTGTCATTTCATTTAATAGTTTATATGCATAATAAGCATCTACTAATGAAATCACTTTTACAGCAGTATGAGCTTCTTTGCTATTGGTGTCATTGTGGAAGTTTTTAGTAACAATGACTAAGTTAGCACTAGCATGTTCTCCTTGTGTATCAAATACACTTCCTTGTACAGATGTAGTACCAATATTACGGATAGAGTAGTCAATAAATTTAAAATTGAATACACCATATTTTAAAATGATACGTTTATCTGTAATACAGAAGAAAGTGTTATTAGCGCTTAATGAAGCGAATAAGAAGGCTACAGGAATACCTAGTAGTAATACAATAACAAAAGCAATTGGCCATACCATAAATCCTAAAGCACCATCAGTGAACATATTACCAAATACGGTCACAAACTGTGCAACAAAGATATCTGCAATTAACACCATAATTATATTTGAAATTGTTTTCTTAATTGTATACGCTCTTCTATCAACACCTTGTACGAATTTAATTTCTTCGTCTTGCATTAAAACATTTGTAAAATTGTGTTCTAACATAATAAATCCCCCTTTTTGATTATTATATCAAAAAGAGGGATACAAGGAAGATGCTAAATTATTTTTTTAAATAAATAATTCCATAAGTTTCAGGTCCAGTATGTGTACCTACAACTGGTCCCATTTGAATTCTTTCAATATTGGTAATACCAGCTTCATGTAATTTAGCTTCTAATTTTTCAATATTTTTAGTACCTACTGTACAAATAGTATAGAATTTGTGGTTGGTATCAATTGGATGTTCTTTTGTGATATCCACAATGGCATTCATAGCTCGATTAGTACCAATAACTTTTCCGGCCACACCAATGGTACCTTCTTTGGTTACATAGATGATAGGTTTTACTTTGGCTATAGAACCAATCATTGCACTTTTCTTATCTAAGCGACCACCTCTATATAAATATTCTAAAGTATCTACACTTAAATATACCATTGTATTCTTTTTCAATTCTTCGATGCGTTCTACGATTTCTTCAATTGCTTTACCTTCCACAATCATTTTTTGTGCTTCTTGTACTAATAAATACGCACCATAAGATCCAGTTAGAGAATCAACGATATAAATGTTGTCATATTCAACAATGTTTTTAGCTAATACAGCACTTTGATAAGTGCCACTTACACCACTACTTAACATGATACATAATAAAGTATCATTATTCTTTTTTGCTTCTTCAAATACATCCACAAACAATTGTGGTGCTGGTTGCGATGATTTAGGGAAATCATCGGTTTTAACTAACATATCATAAAATTCGTCATGACCTAGTTCAACACCATCTAAATACGTTTTGTTATTCAAAGTAATTGATAAAGGTACAACAGTAATATTTTCATTATTATGAATAGCTACATCACTTGATGAGTCTACAACAATACGAATCATAATGAATCCTCCTATTTTTACGCTATTATAATAAAAGATTATATACATCTTGTCAAAGGTTATTTAAAAACCGATAAATGCAAAACAAAAGAGAGACTAGCTCTCTTTGTTTAATGATTGTACATATTCTTCTTCGCCTAATTCTAATAAACGATTGATCCATTTTTGTTTTTGTTCTTCATTATAATCTACTAAACCAGATAATAAAATGTCTAATGCACGTTTACAAACAACTGCATTGTTTTTATGAATAACTTGAACATAGTAGTGATAAGCATATTTCTTACCAACTGTTTCATCACTAGAATATTTATAATATAGATTTCCCATGTTCGTATAGCATGCAGGATAATGTTTATTGATACCCAATTGGTACCATTCTTGCGCTTTTTGTAAATCACAAGGAACTCCTTCACCATAATTAAGCATTAATCCCACCATATTGATGGCTTTGAGTACACCTTTTTTAGCAAGTGGTAATACCTTTTTATAGGCTTCTTCATATTTACCTTTATCATATAGAGCCCAACAATCATTCACTTGTTCAGTAAAATCCTCTTTCTCATCACTAGATTTTGTTGATAATGGTTTTTCTTTTATGTATCTTATGTCTAGACGATTGTGCTCTTTTATTGAATCAAAAGCATACCAATATTTTTCGTGATTATCACCAACAACAATATATTCAGCTTCAAAATCAGTTGAAAACATACCTTGTGTAAAGCGATTGAAAGTTACTAGTGCTAACTGTTTTATTGAATGAATCTTGTTGCTATCTTTAGGTTTGATATATGTGCTAACCTCATTTTTTTCTTCCGTATTGAATAATATGGTGATAGTTCTATTACCATCATACGTTTTAAACAATACATTTTTCGAAGAATATTTATTAATACTTATCAAGTAATCAACAACAGTTTCTTTTAAATATGGGTCTTTGCATGAAAGTGAGCAATTAAACATCCATCCATAACCACGCCATTGAGAGTCTACGTTATCAGTTACAAGTATATATAATAGTTTTTCGTAATGTTGTGCTAGACGGGTATCCATTTCACAACCAATACCTAAATGATAAGCAGCAGCACAAACGCGAAGACCTAATGGATCCATTTTGTCTGCTAACTGGGTGAAATAAGATAATACTGCTGGTGCATCTGAACAAAGCCCGATTAAGAACATCATAGCCGCCCAGTTACCAACTTTTCGATTTCCTAATTCGTATTCTCTTAGTTTCCAAATAACTTGTAGATCATAAGAAGCATTCGTTAAATCAAGATACTCTTTAACATTTTCACAAGCTTTTGTATCAGTATGTTCAAATATTTGAACATAGTTGTCGTAAACTTTTTCAAGTTCTTGTATACTATTCGCTACTTCATATTCAATATGTGTTAGTAGCAATGCTGCTTCTATGTTATTTGCTTCTTTGGCCTTTGTATACCATTGCTTAGCTAATTCATAATCTTGTTGAACACCATGACCATAATGATAAAGTTTACCTAATAAAAGATGGGCTTCAGGATTATTTTTACTTGCTAGTGTAACAATATTTTCATAAACAAGTTTATAGCGTTTTGTGTTATATAATTCATTTAATTGATCAATATCTGTAATAATTGCTTCATTATTAAGTATGCTTGTTAAAGCCATGTTTGCTTTTTCTACAATATCTAGTGTTGTAACATCTTCTTTTTTAATTAGTCGAGTCATAATTGCAATCGTATCTAAATCTCTACTGTTTGCAAATTCCTTTTCTAAAATATTATAAAAAGCTTCATCCACTTCGGTAATATGCGTAAAGTGTGTATTAAGTGAACTAACATGATTATAGAATAATACGGCTTCACGTAAGGTATTCACGATTTCTTTTTCATTTTTGCTTGATTTATGATATGCCAATAATTTCGTCATGTCTGTTGCAGATTCATTTAGTAATGCATATACATTGGCAAGACGAGCATAGTCTTCATATGATAGATATACATGATCACCATATTTTAAATATTGCTGAATTGCCGCAATACATCCTTTTTTCGCTAAATGATATACGTTTTCATAATCATCTCTATACATTTTTTCCATTTCTTGTAATTTCTTGTCATAAGAATTTGTTAATTTTTTGGCTTTTTGGTATAAAGAAGTAATTAAAGTTGGATCTACTTTTGAATATTGAGCTTTTAAATCATTGTGATAGCGAATAATTGACTCGTTGAAATCTGGATATAGTTCAGAATATTTGTCTGGATTTTGCATTGCATAGTTAACCGTACTAAGACTATATTCATACATTTTAACGTTTTCTCTATGTTTATGTACCAAATGAACAAATATTTCGTTACCTTGATAACCAGAATTAATCATATGATACAATAGTTTTCCTTTATCATATTCATGTTTTACTTCTACACATAAATAATAATATTGGAATAAACTTCCTAAATCATCTTTATAAGCATTTACATTATATGCGATTTGATGATAAAACAAGGCTTCCTTGTAACTGCCAATAGAGAAATATAATTTTCCTAGAGCAGTGCATGCTTCATAGTGCTTAGGATTGTTTGCAACAATATCTAATAAAGTACATAACTTTTCTTTGATTGTTTTAGTTTTTAATGTTTTCTTATCAATGTCTTTTTTAATTGCATATACTGGAATTGGTGTATTTGTTAAACGTTCTAGTTCTGCTTTTTTATCTAAAATAGAAGCATCTTCTTCATATAGATCATTAAATGCTTCAATAAGTAATAGTTGTGCTTTACCCATTAGGTTATATGGATGTGTAGATAAATAATCAATTAATGTCTTTTTCGCATCCTTGCAATTTTTATGACCTATTCTTTGGATAATCATAAATAATAATTGGATACCTTTATTTGCATCATAATCCTTATGAGTTAGACATACTTTCGCATATTCATAGGTTGTAGCGGTATTATGATCATTGATTGCTTCATCAAATAATTCATCGGCTTTCTTTTTATCTACATTGACACCCCAACCATTTAGATAGAAAAGTGCTAAATAGCCATTCGCATCCAAATCTTCTTTTGCTTTTGCTTGTTCTAATAGTTCTTTGGCCATTGCGTAATCTTGAACGACACCTTTACCTTCAAGATACATTTTAGCTAATTGTATCATTGAACTTGGACTACCTTTTTGTACACCTTTTTCTAAAGAATATAATGCTTCATCAAGGTTGTAACCTGGATATTCTGGGTTTGAATATACTTTATATAAAGAGTAGTGTCCATAATTGTTTCCTTTTTCAATACCAGTGTTATATTCTTCAATAGCTTCATCATAACATTTGTTATCATGATAAATATCTCCAATAGACAAATATGCAGAAGAGACATCTTCAGCACATGCTTCATTATACCAATGTAGGGCGCTTTCTTCGTTTTTAGGTAATAGTTTACCATAACGATAACAATCTCCTAGTAGTTTCTTTAGTGTTTTATGTTTTTGTTGAATACCTAAAATAGTATATTCAATACCTTTAGCGAAGTCATAATCATAGTAGAAAGAATGACTTGCTAGATTATAGGTTGCGTACATATTACCTAAAGAAGAACTTTGTTTAAAATAGCTTAGTGCTTTATTATAGTCTTTTGGTGTCCCATACCCATGAAGGTGCATGACTCCTGCTGTATTCATAATGGATGCTTTATTTTTAGCTGTTGTTATAGCTAATCCTCTATTTAGATGAATCCATGCTTTATCATATTGTTTATCGTTTTTATAATTGAGTCCTAAATTGGACATTGCATAGGTATTACCTGCATTAGAAGCTTTTTCATACCATTCATAAGAATGTTCTTTATTTTCCTTTACATACCAACCATTGAAATAGTAAATACCCAAGCTATTTAATGCGCTTACATTTCCGCCATTTACTGCAGTTTCTAAATGATAATAGAAAGCATCTTTATAGTTTTTCTTTTGTTCTAATTGCCATGCATAATTCCATAGTGCCGCATAAGCATTAATTGTTCCTTGTACAATAGTTTGTACTAAATAGGAGGAAAATTTTTTGTAATAAACTGACACTTTAGTGTCTAAATAAGTAATATGCGCATAGCTTTGATCGTTAGATAATTCTACACGAGAGATTCCAAGCAATGATAGTTTAAACCCATTGGAAACAAGTAATTCTTTAGTTGTAACAACTGCCCATAGTCTATCTTTATGAACCGTCCATCCATCATAGAAATAAACAACATCATTAATGTTAACGTTTTTGAAGTGATGTTGAATATCCGTAATATTCTTTTTACTAAAGTGACTTTTTGGAATTAGGGCTACAGCTTTTGAAATTTCAAAAATCTTTTGTTCTAATGTATCGCGGAAGAAAGGGGATGCTTTTGGATTTGCGATGAACTCTTTTTCGATGGCTAAACCATCAACTCCCTTGTCTTCTTCCTTTGAAGTTGAAGCTAGTTCTTTTTCAATGCGATGTTTGCGTTCTTCTGCTTTTTTAACTAATTCTTTTTCTTCATTAGATAAATTTGCGTATCTTTCTGCTTTTTCTTTCGCAATTATTTCTTCTTCACGTTTCTTTTCTTCAGCTTCTTTTTCAAGACGTTCTAATTCTGCTAATTTTTCTTCTAATGCTTTTTGTACTCGTTGACTCACTTCTTCTGCTTCTTGTTCAATGGTCTTTGTAGGATATTGCTTTAAAATCGCATTGATTAATTCACTTACATATTGATTATATATAGGTAGGTAAATGGTTTCTTCACCATCTTTTTTAGTTACAATCAAGTCATTTTCATGAAAGCGAGTAGATAAGATTTCGCTGAAAACAAGTGGTGTTGTTATTTTTCCATCATATGATGAATAGATAAAATCACTAGTTAATAACAATGCTTTTTTCCCACCACCAAAAAGGGAATAGTCATAATATCCGATGACATCTTCCAGAGTGAGATTTAATTTTTGTAAACGTATAAATTGTAATATGTTTTGCATTTTACATTTGTTTGTTGGCTTCAAGTAAGCAGTGCTTGGCATTGATTCCATTATGTTTTTGATTGCATTAAAACGTTCTTGATTCATATAACAAATCTCCTAGTATTATTAATAGTATTTTAACACAAAAAAAGATGCTTATTACAAGCATCTTCATTTTAAATATGGTGCGCGTGAAGGGACTCGAACCCCCACGGTTGCCCGCCAGATCCTAAGTCTGGTGCGTCTGCCAATTTCGCCACACGCGCATGCAAAAATCTTTTGCCTAATTATTATAGCATGATATTTAATGTTTGCAACTGGTTTTTATTTTAAACTTTAAAAATGGTGGTATTTGTACTATGATTGTGCTAAAATACTATGTGCAATGCCGGTGTAGCACAGGGGTAGTGCAAATCATTCGTAATGATTAGGTCGTAGGTTCAAATCCTAAAAATGTAATATAGAGTCGATAATCAAAGTGGATATCGACTTTTTTTGTATTGTTTTGTTGGCTCAATCACTAGTTAAAAAAATGGAGGTAAATCAAGAATGAGTAAGCCAATAATGTTAATTGAAACAACTGAATTAAGTGATGAAACAAAAAGTAATGACTATTGGTCATTAAATGAAGCGATGAAATATCTATTTCAGTATTGTGAAGTAAAGAATCTTCGCAAACTAACAATAGATAATTATCGAAAACAATTAAAGGAATTTGAACTATTTATTAAAAATAATCGCAAATATGAAACTGTTAACGAGATAAGACAATATGATATTAATGAATATACTCTGCATCTAAAGAATAAAGGATTAAAGGATGAATCGGTTAATAGTTATTTAAGAGGTCTTCGAGTATTAGTGAATTATTGCATGGATAATGAACAATGTGGGCGTTTAAAAGTACATATTGGTAAGGCTGATAAACAAATTAAACCAACATATACAGATGATGAACTAACTGCTTTGTTAGTTAAACCAAATTTAAGAAAATGCTCATTTTCAGAATATAGAAATTGGGTTACAGTAAATTTCTTTTTGGGAACAGGGGTAAGGGTAGCTACTCTAATTAATGCAAAGATTGAAGATGTAGATTTGATTGCTGAAAGATTTACTATTCGACACAGTAAAAACAGGAAGTCATCAATTATACCCATTTCAAAACAATTAAAATCTGTGCTGTTAGAATATTTGAGAATTAGAAAAGGTGATGAAGATGATTATTTGTTTTGTAATCAATTTGGCGAGCAAATGACAATATACTCGCTAAGACATGCCATTGAAAGATATAACAAAGCAAGAGGTGTTAGTAAAACAGGCTTACATACATTCAGACACACATATGCCAAAAAATGTGTTTTAAATGGTGTTAATGTATTTGTCTTACAACGTCTTATGGGGCATTCTGACATTAGTGTTACTAAAGAATACGTAAATCTATATGCCGAAGATTTGAGTCGTGATATTGAACTATATAATCCTTTAGATACATTGAATAAAGAAAATATAAAAAAAGCAGAGAATTATATAAAAGAAAAAATTAAGATTAAAATAGTGTAAATGGATTGTTGATGAACGCTATTCTTTTTTATGTACATGTGATGGATACAAATAATGCGAATCAAGGATATGTGTGATAATATAAAAGTAAATTATATGATAGATGGTATGTTTGGAGTGATAGTAAATGTTACAAATACTTGGAATAATATTTCTTTTACCTTTTGTTTTAACTTATTACTTATATAAATTTATTTTATTTGATGCCCCGTTATTTCTTGTGCAATATTTTTATTTTAATGGAAGTAAATTTAGAGCAATAAAAGATAAAATTCAAAATCATATTAATGAATGTAATGAATTAAATCGACATATTGAAGAGTTGAAAAGTAATTATGCTAATTTAGAAATGGGAAAAGTAGATTATGGATACGCAGAATATAATGATTCAAGCACATTTTCATACAAAAGACCTACTTGGCAAAAACGTAGAAATGAAACTAATGTATACCATTGTTCGCGTTCAATTGTAAGTAGTGCTGAACAGCAACCATTTAAATATGTATGTAAATATTTCGATATAAAACAAAATGAGGATTCACTTCAAAGATTTGAAGAACTTTTGAATAATTTTTCTGCTGCGGAAAATGGTAAACAATTATTAATTGCAGAAAAAGAAACCCTTTTAAAGAGTATTGAGTCTGATGTTCCATTTCTTATTCGAAAATTTCGTAGTAAAGAGCTATCTGCTAAATTAGGTTTTGAAGATATTGATTTAACAGACACCTATTTTCCAAAATTTATTTTTCAATATGTAAGTCCTGGTGGTAATGCAGAGTATTCAACAAATCTTGTTTTAAATGTTGATAATCTAGAACGCTTTATTCACTATTTGGCACATCAAATTTCATTTAGAAATAGTGTTCAAGGACAAAGGCAATTAATGACTCGAAGCTTAAGAGAGAAAATTAAACAAAGAGATGGCTACACATGTAAGAAGTGTGGTATTTCTACAAAAGATGAACCACACCTTTTATTGGAAATAGATCATATAAAACCACTATCAAAAGGTGGTTTAACTGAAGAAAAAAATCTTCAAACTTTATGCTGGAAATGCAATCGCACAAAATCTAATAAATATGAAGATAATCAAGTTAATGTTGGACAAGAGAATAACAACAAAAATATTTTAATTGTGGAACAAACAGAACAAGAAGAACAACAGGAAAAAAGATATTCGCTAAATATTTATGAAAATCTTTGTGTAGATACTTCTTGCAAAGAAATTAGTACTACTAATATAGTAGATTGCTCAGTCCAAGAAGAAATGGAAAAGAATATAAATGATACTTTGATTAATGCAAAAGTTGTAGAAAATGGAAAGATAGCTGAAGATATTGCTGAGGAAATTCAAAATACAAGTTCATTGGAAAATAAGCAAGCAAAAAGTAAATTGCAAATCGGTAAAGTTATTGAATATATTGTTAACATTGTTAGATATATCGTGGGTGGTATGTTTTCTTTTGTTGGAATTGTAAATATACTTATTGATGGTGATGAAAAGGTATTTTCTATGCTGATGGCATTATGGGGAATATCTTTAATGCCAATATTATACAAACAAGTATTTAAAAAATGTAAATTATCACATACATGGGAAGTGTTGGCCCAATTGTTATTACCAATAATTTGCTTTATTTTAATGGGAATTAATGCTACTGGAAATATGTAAGAAAAAAGTGTGTTATATTTATGACATACGAAAAATCGATGGTATAATACCATCATAAAGTATTAAAAGAGAATACATATTAGGAGAAGAAAGTGCCGAGTTTGGTGTTTTCTTTTTTTTAGTTCTAGAAAGGAGGAAAATTAATGAAAATAATAAATCTAGAATTGAAAACAAATTATTTAGATGAGG
>JAFZDT010000048.1 GCA_017561055.1 Erysipelotrichaceae bacterium | reverse complement strand
TGCGCTTACAATCATATAGATCGTTGTCATCTTTAGCTTTTTCAAGATTTCACGTCCCTTCTGCTTTTTCAACCTCATTATACTATCATATTCTTTTTCTCTTTTGTACTCATTTCTTATGAAAGTTTTGTGAAATTATAATTACCGTTTTTTTATAGGAATGTTATAATTATTACAACAGAAATGGAGATAATTTTATGAACATTAAACGTATTGAAAAACATGTTTTACAACAATTATTAGATGAATCTGCTTTATTAACTGGAGAAGGTGTAGTTGAATATGAAAAATACATCAAAGATTATGCTAGTGCTTATATGCATGCTGATGTTGCGAAAGATATGAATGTTTTAGCATATAAAGTTCAATCTTTCTCAGGTAATGGCGATCAAGCTTTAAACTGGGGTGTTACTAACATGGAACCTGTTACAGTTAATGGTGAATATAATATTACACGTGGTCATTTCCATTTAGATCGCAATCAACCTGAATTCTATTTATGTGCTGCTGGAGAAGGTTATTTAATCAAATGGGATGGACAAGATGAAGTTATTTTAGAAAGAATGACTCGTGGTTCTTTACATTGGATTGAAGGTAAATATGCTCACCGTATGGTAAATACTGGAAAAACTACTTTACGTTCTTTAGCATGTTGGCCAAAGAGTGCTGGACATGATTATAAAGCCATTGAAGATCAAGGCTTCCCTGTTCGCTTATTTGATGATAATGGCGAAGTAAAAGTGGTACCTGTACATGATTAGATTATTTGTTAGTGATTTAGATGGAACATTACTAACAAATGATAAACTGACAAATTATCGTGTCAGTGATGCAAACCGACAAGCTTTATCAACTTTAATTAATAGCGGTGTTCGCTTTGTTGCTGCAAGTGGACGTCATCATAACAACTCTATTCAAATTGCTGAGGATTTGGGTTTCCCGTTTGATGCGATTGGTAGTAATGGTGCTACAATCATGCGCAATGGTAAATGCATTCGTCATCGCCATGTGGATAGAGAACAAATTACTTATGTTATTGATACATTGTACGAAATGAACGTCTGGGATCGTATTGGATGTTTTGTAGCCAACAACAATTATGAACACATTTTCAATGAACCTCATAACTGGCTATTTAATAAATTCGAAGATTCCTATAAAAAAGGACAATTTGGCCCATGCCTAGATATTCCTTTAAACGAATATATCCATAATCCAAATTCACCAATACCAACAAAATTAGTAATCGAAATTAAAGAAGGCGAAGATATTAATGAATGGTTAACAATTTGTCGAGATAAATTCGCTGATGGATTTGATATCTTTTCTAGTGGTAGCATTTACATTGAATTTGTTGCTCCATCTGTAAGTAAAGGTGAAGCCATTCGATATCTAATGAAGGAATATAACCTTAATGAAGATGAAGTAGCCGTTATTGGTGATGCTGCTAATGACATCTCCATGTTCTTAACTTGCAATCATAGTTATTGCATGCATACAGCCACACCTAGTGTTAAAAAGTATGCAGATAAAATTGTTAAAACTGCAGCAGAAGCTATGTATGATGTTTTAGCAAAAAACGAACGTGAAAGAACTGAACAACTATAAAGCTCATGATTACTCATGAGCTTTTTTAAAATCGATTTTTATATTCACACTGTTTACATAAAGAAGTAACAGCTTTTCTAGCACTAAAGCCATCATAAATTAATGTAGCTAACTTTGATTCCACACATTCTTGTAGCGAATTATCTATACAGTTACCTAACTTCATCTTTCCTTCATTATCTAAACAACACGGAACCACATCACCATTGACTAAGATCGCAATATGACTACGCAATCCTTGACAAAAACCAGTCACATCCTCATTTTCTCCATCAATTGGCCACGTAAATTTATGTTCCAATTGTAAACGCACACGATGTTTTAAAGAAATCCCATTTAACGATGTATATAATAAGGATATATCTTCACATCCATAATGTTCTTTCAAATAATTAGCTGTTTCTATCGCCATAGGATGATCCATGTCCCACAAACGATAGAAAATAGTCGTTTCTATTTGTTCTAATATTTGATCACAAGCTTTCACCGTTTTAACTAATTGGTTAAATAATTGATTATTCTCATCATAATAACTATGCAATGATAAATTGATACGTTTAATATTCATATCATGAAACATAGTAACCTGTTTATCTAATAAAACCCCATTAGTAGTAATACCTACCATCAAACCTTTATCATTCGCATAGCGAATCATTTTTTCTACATCTTGATGCAAAAGAGGCTCTCCCATGACATGTAAATAAATCATGGATGTATATTCCACTACTTGATCGATAATCTTACAAAAGTTTTCGTAAGACATGTCTTCCACTTTACGTTTAGTTTTTGGACAAAAACTACAAGCTAAATTACAACGATTGGTTATTTCTATATAAATATGATGAAATCGTTTCTTCATGGTTTTCCCCTTTCCTTTAAAATATGGTACAATTTTAACACAAAAACTTGATATCTTGTTAAAGATACAATAAAATCTAGTAGGTTTTAAGAAATGGAGGAATGCATATGCTAACAAACCTATCAATAAAAGAGTATATTCAAGAAGTTGATAGTGATAAACCAGCACCTGGTGGTGGTAGTGTTGCAGCACTAGTTGGTGCTTTGGGAGTATCTCTTGCTCGTATGTATGGGCATTTATCTATTTCTAAAAAAGCATTTTTGCAATTGGAATCTTCAATTCAATACAATTTTCATAAAAGTTTTGAAGAACTACAAATTTGTGAAAAAAGATTAATCGAATTGGTAGATGAAGATGCTTTATTATATCCAAGAATCTTACAAGCCTATCGTTTACCAAAAGATACGATAGAAGAAGAAAATCTACGTAATCAAGCTATTCAACAAGCAACTATTTTAGCGATTGAAGGACCATTTGCAATTGCAAAATGTGCGTATGATGCCTTATTACACATAGACATCTTATTACCATATGGAAATAAGAATGTTATTAGTGATGCAGCTTGTGCTATTGTATTATTAGATGCAACTATTGAAACTGCTATTATCAATATGGAAATCAATCTTGCTTCATTAACTAACAAAGACAAATATAATGATTATAAACAAAATATCATTACTTTAAGAAAATACACGAAAGAAAAGAAAGATCAATTGATGAAACTTGCTCATCCATTGAAAATAGAGGAATAAATTATGGAAAACAAAAAAGAAGCGATTTCATTTGAAGTAACTCACGTTTGTAAACAAACTGGAGCTCGTACAGGTATTTTACATACACCTCATGGTGATGTAAAAACACCAATGTTTATGCCAGTAGGAACATTAGCTACTGTTAAATTCTTATCACCTGAAGAAATCAAGGAAATTGGTTCAGGTGTTATTTTAGCAAATACGTATCACTGTTGGCTAAGACCTGGTGAAGATGTAGTCCAAGCAGCTGGTGGCTTACAAAAGTTTATGAGATATGATGGACCAATGCTAACAGATAGCGGTGGATTCCAAGTATTCTCTTTAGCTGATTCTCGTAAAATTAAAGAAGAAGGTGTATATTTCAAAAGCCATATTGATGGTTCACCTTTATTCTTATCACCTGAAAAATCAATTGAAATTCAAAATGCATTAGGTGCTGACATCATCATGTCATTTGATGAATGTCCACCATACCCAGCTACTTATGAATATATGAAAAATAGTGTAGAACGTACACTTCGTTGGGCAAAACGTGGTAAAGATGCTCATAAAAACCCTGAAACACAAGCTTTATTTGGTATTGTACAAGGTGGAGAATATGAAGACTTACGTAAATACAGTGCTGAAGAATTGGTAAAAATCGGATTCCCTGGTTACTCTATTGGAGGAACTAGTGTTGGTGAATCAAAGGAAACAATGTATAAAATGATTGACTATGCTGTAAAATACTTACCAAAAGAATCTGTTAAATACTTAATGGGTGTTGGTAGTACAGATGCTATTTTAGAAGGTGTATTACGTGGTATTGATATGTTTGACTGCGTATTACCAACTCGTATTGCACGTCATGGTGCTTTAATGACATCAGAAGGTAGAGTGAATATTAAAAAAGTACAATACAAGAAAGATTTCACACCTATTGATAAAGAATGTGATTGCTATGCTTGTAAAAACTATACAAAAGCCTATATCCACCACTTATATCGTTGTAACGAAGGATTGGGTATGCGTTTAATGTCTATTCATAACTTACGTTATTTAATTCGCTTAACTGAACAAATTCGTGAAGCAATTGAACAAGACCGTTTTGGTGATTTCAAAGATGAATTCTTTAAGAAAATGAATCTAAATTCTGTAGATTCTAGAGGTTTCTAATATGCGTACCGATGATTTTAACTTTGATTTACCAGAACATTTAATTGCACAAGTACCACTTTCAAATCGTCCTAGTAGTCGTTTATTGGTTTTAAATCGTGCAACTAGAAGTTATGAAGATAAACATTTCTATGACATCATTAACTATTTTAAACCGGGTGATGTTTTAGTACGTAATAACACTCGTGTTATTCCTGCTCGTTTGTTTGGCACAAAAGAAGAAACTGGTGCTCATGTTGAATTGTTGTTATTAAAACAAGAAGGTGACATTTGGGAATGTTTAGTTGGAAATGCTAGAGTTGTGAAAATTGGAACTGTTATTTCATTTGCGGATGGTGAATTACGTGCAAAATGTATTGAAATTGGCGAAAAAGGAATTCGTAAATTTGAAATGATGTATGAAGGTGTATTCTTAGAAATTTTAGAACGTTTAGGAAATGTGCCTTTACCTCCATATATTAAAGAAAAACTAGAAGACAAAGAACGTTATCAAACGGTATATGCAAAGATTGAAGGTTCTGCCGCTGCACCAACAGCTGGATTACACTTTACTGATGAAATCTTTGAACAACTAAAACAAAAAGGAGTAACTATCCTAGAAGTTACTTTACACATTGGTTTAGGAACATTTAGACCAGTAGATGTAGAAGATGTAACTCAACATCAAATGCATTCTGAATGGTATCATATGGATCAAGAAGTAGCTGACCAATTAAATCAAGCGAAAAAAGAAGGTCGTAGAATTATTAGTGTTGGTACAACATCAACTAGAACATTAGAATCTGTATATCAAAAATTTAATGAATTTAAAGGTGATACCGATGAAACAAGTATCTTCATTTATCCAGGCTATGAATTTAAGGCAATTGATGCATTAATCACAAACTTCCATTTACCTAAGTCTACATTATTAATGTTAATTAGTGCCTTTGCGGATAAACCATTAATTATGGAAGCTTATAAACACGCAGTTGAAGAAGAATATCGTTTCTTCTCTTTTGGCGATAGTATGATGATTCTATGATGAAGAAAACATATTATTATGATTTATCGATTGAGGAAATCGATAAAATTAAACAATTGGATTACAAACCATCGATTCTATTACATAGTTGTTGTGCTCCTTGTTCAAGTTTTCCATTAGAATTCTTATATCCATATTTCAATATTACGATATACTATAACAATTCAAATATTTATCCACTACAAGAATATACAATTCGCATGGAAGAACAAGTTCGTTATGTACAACAATTTAATGAATTACATGATACCAACGTTCAAATTATCGTAACCAATTACGATGAAGAAAACTATCACAAACTTCTAGAACCATTAAAAGATGAACCAGAGTGTGGTAAACGTTGTCATTTGTGTTATAGATTACGTATGGAAGAAGCATATCAATATGCACATAACAACCATTTTGATTATTTCTGTACGATTATGACCATTTCTAGACAAAAATCATCAATAGTTATGAATCAAATTGGACAGGAATTAGAACAAAAATATCCAAATACGAAGTATTTCTATTCAGATTTCAAAAAGAAAGATGGACTATTGCGTAGAAATGCTTTAGTAAAAGAATACAATTTATATAATCAAACTTATTGTGGGTGTAGATATTCAATTAGAGACAAGTAATTGTCTCTTTTTTTATCGCAATTTGCGATTTTATAAATCGCAATAATTCGCAACTTTATGCTATACTCATGTTAAGATACACTCATATCATAAAGGAGAATGGCTATGAAAGACACAGCATCCAATCGTAGACAAAAAATCCTACAAAAACTACAAAAAGATGGCAGCGTAAATAGTGCAGAACTTGCGAAAGAATTTCATGTGACTATGGAAACCATTCGTAAAGATTTACATGCACTTGCACAAGAAAAGCTGATTATCAAAGACTTTGGTGGTGCACGTATATCGCATATCACCATGGAAAAACCTTGGGAACAACGTAGTAGTAAAGTAGAAAGAAAACAGGAAGTAGCGAAAAAAGCAATCCAATTACTCAATGGTAAACAAGTATTACTCTTAGACAGTGGTACAACTTGTCATGAAATTGCATTACTACTGAATCAACTACCAACTATGGATATTATTACCACTTCCGTAACTTCTTTTCTAGCTTTGGATGGTAAACATCATCAAGTCTTTTTAACTGGTGGAAGAAAACGTGAGAAAAGTCAAAGTGTGGTTGGAAATTGGTCCATCCAATTTCTACAATCCATTCACGCAGATATTTGTTTCCTTGGCACTAGTGGACTATTAAATTTACATGGTCCTACATCTCATTCTTACCATGAATTAGATGTCAAAAAAGCAATGATTCAACAAAGTGAAAAAGTCTATGTAGTAGCCGATTCTCAAAAGTTTGAAGAAACAGGATTCCATTCCATTTGTGATTGGAGTCAAATCGATGGTTTAATAACGGATAGTGATATTCCTTATACCATTTATCAAGAATTAAGTAAAAAAGTTCCAATTTATATACTAGAGGAGGAAAAATCATGAAAAAGATAGTAAAAATTGAACCGTTTTATGAAGCAAGAATGTGGGGAGGTTCTAAACGCTTAATTGAAGAATTCCACTATGTAACAGATGTAAAACCTGTTGGTGAAGTATTCAATGTTATTGCTTTGGAAAATAGACAAGATTGCCCAGTACCAGAAATGAATACCACATTATCACAACTATACAAAGAAAAACCACATTGGTTTAATTGTGATACTGAAGAATTACCAGTACGTGTAAATATTTTAGACCCTTCTGATCGCTTATCTATTCAAATCCATCCAACAGATGAATTTGCGAAAACATACAATGGTGGTCGCGGTAAACCAGAAGCATGGGTAATTTTAGATGCCCCTGAAGATGGTTCTATTGAATTCGGACATCATGCAAAAACAAGAGAAGAATTCAAAGAATGGACAGAAAATAGAGAATGGGATAAATTATTACGCTATCTTCACACTCCAATTGATGGATTCATTGATATTCCTACTGGTACATTACATGCGATTGGTAAAGGCGTTTTAACTTATAACATTTCAAGAAATGCTGACTTAACATTACGCTTATATGACTATGATCGTGTTGATCCTAGTACAGGTAAAGTAAGACCAATTCAACCTGAACATGTATATGACAATGTAAATGTTCCTGATAAATTAATCGAATTCCAAATGTACCCTTTCGCAACAGAAAGAGGCTTAAAAGTAACTCGTTATTGGGATGAACCAGGATTATATACTTTAATTCGTTTACAATGTGAAAAAGAAGGAACTTTCTTACATAATCAATTCGCATTCTACACATGTGTAAAAGGTGAAGGAACAATTAATGATGCACCTATTCGTCAAGGAGAAACTGTATTAGTACCATGCAATATGGGATGGGTAACATTCAAAGGAGAAATGGATCTATTCTTAGCATCTTATAGAAATGAAGTCATTAGGTAATATGTCAAGTAATGTCTAAGTCTTAATTCATAATGCTTTTTTAACAAAAAAGCATTATGAAAACAACTTTTCGATGAAGAAAAGAAAAAATTAGTTTATAGATGATGTGTAACTAGGATCGTATAAC
>JAFZDT010000012.1 GCA_017561055.1 Erysipelotrichaceae bacterium | reverse complement strand
AGG
Organism: Erysipelotrichaceae bacterium; assembly: GCA_017561055.1. Classification (GTDB taxonomy): domain Bacteria; phylum Bacillota_I; class Bacilli_A; order Erysipelotrichales; family Erysipelotrichaceae; genus RGIG4607. The sequence goes on along the minus strand of JAFZDT010000012.1, from coordinate 2,634 downwards.
AGAAAGTCTATTTTGACTTTCATTTTGTCGTCTAATTGTTTATAATGCATATGGAGCTCCTTTTCGTCGGGTGAGCTCTTTTATTTTACCAAAAAACCACACCCAGGTGGTGCGGTTCAAATTTTAATTTAAGAAAAAGTAGATCATGGATCTACTTTTTAAATTGCCCAAATTCCATTTTTGAAGATTACATGTTCCTTACCATCAAAATCATAACCAAGAATTTCTAAATCCTCACTACCAATCATGAAATCCACATGGTTTACAGAATCATTAAATCCTACTTCTTTAAAATCTTCTTCACTCATAGTTTCATAACCTTTGATATTATTTTTAAACGCTGCCCCAAACGCTAAATGACAACAAGCATTTTCATCAAATAAAGTATTAGAGAACAAGATTCCTGTTTCATTAATTGGAGAATTAAATGGTACTAAAGCAACTTCTCCTAAATAACGACTACTTTCATCCATGTCAAGAGTTGTTTCTAAGACATCCAAACCTTTTTCAGCCTCTACTTTTACAATCTTACCCTTTTCAAAAGTAAACTTAAAGTTTTCAACCAATTGCCCTTGTAAACTTAATGGTTTTGTAGAATACACAACCCCATCAACACCATCACGTTTAGGCATTGTAAATACTTCTTCTGTAGGCATATTGGCAGAGAATTCAATTCCTTGTAAAGAAGTTTCTCTAGCACTCAACCATACATGATTTGGTTGTAATTTAATACGTAAATCTGTACCATTACTTGCCTTATATGTTAAATAATCAAGATTTAACGCATTCATCTTTTCACTCTTTTCTTTCAAGTACGCAATATGCTTTTCCCAAGCTTCTACTGCATCACCTTGATCCAAACGAGTTGTTTTCATAATTGCTTCCCAAAGTTTTTCAACAGCTTCTTTTTCATCCAATTCTGGGAACACTTTTGTAGCCCAACTTGGTGAAGGAACCGCAATAATTGTCCATTGATCTTTATTTTCCATTTGATCAATATACTTTTTCATTACTTTATAACGAGCCACTCTAGAATTACTTACTTTTTTCATATCTAATCCAGCAAATGCATCAGGATCACTATCATCCACATAAATACGACAAGGAATTACTTGTGTCATATGTTTCATTTTTTCTTCTTCCCAAGGCAATACTTCAGACATTACTTCTTCTGTTTGATATTGCATATGTAAACGAGAAATCTTATCTTGACTCCATTCTACTCTTACTTTTCTAGCACCTTTTTCATAACATTCTTTTACAATGTGTTCTACAAATTCAGCACATTCACATGAAGCACTAACGACAACTTCTTGATTTGGTTGTAAATTAATACCTACATTCACTGCTAATTTTGCATATTGTTCATATACTTTTTGATTCATATTATGTCACCTCTACGTTGTATTATACGACAAACAAAAAAAGACTTCTATCTTTTCAGATAAAAGTCTTATAGGAATACGTAATTATGTATTATTTAGTAGCACCTTTTACTAATTCTAATACTTCTTCAGCTGTATCACAAGCTAATGCTTTAGCAGCTAATTCTTCCATTTCAGCTTTATTCATAGAACGAACGATCTTACGAGCAGCTAAGATTGAAGAAGCAGACATAGAGAATTCATCCAATCCTAATCCTAAAAGAATAGCAACTGCATTAGGTTCTCCAGCCATTTCTCCACACATACCACACCATTTACCTTCTTTGTGAGCACCATCAATAGTCATCTTAATTAAACGTAAGATAGATGGATTATATGGTTGATATAAGTAAGAAACTTTTTCACTCATACGGTCAGCAGCCATAGAGTATTGAATTAAGTCGTTTGTACCGATTGAGAAGAAATCAGCGATCTTAGCAAATTGATCAGCTAATACTGCAGCAGCAGGGATTTCAACCATCATACCAACTTGAACATCATCACCAACAGCAATACCTTCAGCGATTAATTTAGCACGTTCTTCTTCATAAACAGCTTTAGCATTTTTGAATTCTTGAACAGTAGCAATCATTGGGAACATAATACGTAATTTACCGAATGCACTAGCACGTAATAAAGCACGTAATTGAGTTCTGAAAATAGGTTTTTGGTCTAAGCATAAACGAATAGCACGGTAACCTAAGAATGGGTTCATTTCTTCATCGATTGGTAAGTAAGGAAGTTTCTTATCTCCACCGATATCTAATGTACGAACTACAACTGGACGATCGCCCATTTTTTCTAATACTGCTTTGTAAGCAACATATTGTTCTTCTTCAGAAGGTAATACTTGAGAATCCATGTATAAGAATTCTGTACGGTATAAACCAACACCTTCTCCACCATTTTCTAATACACCATCAGCATCTTTTGGAGTACCAATGTTACCAACTAATTCAACATGGTGACCATCTGTTGTTACAGAAGGTTGATCTTTTAATACTTTTAATGCTGCACGATATTCTAAATATTCTTCTTTAGCTTTAGTATATGTAGCAACTTCTTCTTCTGTTGGGTTTAAGATTACATTACCCTTAATAGCATCTAATACGATTGTATCACCGTGATTAGCTTCTTCTAAAATACCAGCACATCCAACAACAGCAGGAATTTCTAAACTACGAGCCATGATAGCTGAGTGAGAAGTTCT
>JAFZDT010000047.1 GCA_017561055.1 Erysipelotrichaceae bacterium | reverse complement strand
TTAGGTCTTTCACCAAGGGAGACATCATTCCCTATTCACAGTATACTCCTCTATCTAATGAATCGCAACTATAATTGATTACAAAGATACTTCATCAATTTCTCTTTAAATGCTAAATAATATACAAAATCATCATTTTCTAATATATGATTCTTCATTAAATTATTAAGACAATGTTGAATACGAGTTATACATTCATCACTTGTTATCTCTTCATACAATCCATCCAACCCATTTTTTAAATATTCTGGTTTCTCTACATAGATACGATATTTACCTACAGGTGGTAAATGATGAATATCATGATACATTTCTTTTTCATCTTCTGTTAATGCAATTTCTTCAACATGCTTTACTTTTGTACCAAAAGGTAATAACAATTCTGCTTCTTCTGGTTTGGCATAATATCCTTCAAATATATTCGCAAAATCCAAATACGGTACATCCTTATCACGATGAATTTCTAACAAGACTACATTCTGCTTGCTATGAGCATATTGAGGTAAAAACCCAGTTGTACAACTCGAATGAAAACCTTCCAACACTCCATATTTACGTATGCTTTCTAATGAAGATAAGCGATCAATACGATAGGTAACCATTTCTATCGGATGTTCTACTACATAATCTTGCATTGCTTTTACTATATCCAAATATTGTTGGATATATTGTTTAAGATGTTGTACATTATGTAACTCTAAAATTCTTCCTTCTTTTACCTTATCCACTTCATCGTGAAGATCATAAGACAATAAAGCATTCATCGTATTATAGGCCTTTAATCCACCCTGCATTTCTTTACGATTCACAATTTCAGGATCACCCATGTAAAAACGAATACTATCTAATTGTTGTTTCGATAACATACAACCCATCCTTTCAAAAAATAATATCGTTAAAAAACGATATTATTTAGTTAAAATATTGTATAAAATTTCAAACATCTTTTCTTCAGTTTCTGCTCTAAAGATACAAGTATGATCTCCCATAGCAGCCGCTAAAGCTTTAGGAACATCTAAATCCACTAAAATATGTTGTCCATACATATGACGAATGTCATCTAATGAATAACGATAATGAACACCATTTCTTCTAGAAGCATAACCTACAGAATACTTACGGTTAAATGTTCTTGTAGTTGTATCTGTACATAACATTTCAGCCCAAATATCATAAACATCACAATCACATGCCCAATTTAACATATCTGGCATATAGGCACCAGGAGCACGCATATTAACTTCTAAGCCTAAGATATCTCCTTTTTTACCCAATCCTTCTTTATCTTCATCTAATCTAAAGAATTCAAAATGGAAATAACGACTACGAGTATCAAATGCTTCTACAGCACGTTTACCAACTTCATATAAATCCATATCATCAATCTTTTGTGAATGGAACGCAGCATCACCAGCTTCATTTACAGTATCCATAATCGAAATCATCATTTTATGACTTGAACAAATTAAAATTTCTTTCTTACTATTAGTAATACCATCAAATGTTTCTACATGACCAGGCACAAATTCTTCCATAATGAATTGTACATTTGGTTTGGTTGCATAGAAATAATTAAATTCATCCAATGATTTTAATTTATAAGTAGCTGAAGCCCCTACACCATTATCTGGTTTCACAACTACAGGATACCCAACTTCATCTAAGAAACGTACACAACCTTCATAATCATGCACTAAATGATAACGACAAGTTTTAATACCTGCTTGTTCATATACTGCTTTCATCTTAGATTTATATTTCATTGGTGCCATAGCATCAATTTTTGCACCACTATTCACATCAAATGCTTGACGTAGAGTTGCTTCTGTTTCTAGCCAATATTCATTTTCAGATTCGATCCAATCAATCTTTCCATATTTATGTGTAAAGAACTCACAAGCACGATACACTTCATCATAATTTTCTAAACTATTTACACGATAATATTCTGTAAGAGATTGCTTACAATTATCACTAATTTCATGATATGGAGCATCTCCAATACCTAATACATTCACGCCTCTTTTTTTCAAACGATCACAGAAGTTCCAATAATACAATGGAAAATGTGGGGAAATAAATACAACATTCATTTTCAATACCTCCAATAATCTTTACAATATAATACCAAATAAAATAAAAAGACTCAATCACGATAGATTGAATCTTCTTCTTTAAAACCATCAGGATAACGTTTTGCTAGTTTTTTGATATTATTCATTAAAATCGTATCTAAATCTACCTCTAATACTGTCGCAAGTTCCGCTAAATACCAAGCAACATCCCCTAATTCTTCAACTAGTTTTTCTTTATGTAATTCATGTCCTTGCGCTAAATGTTTTTTGACAATATCAATCGCCTCACCAGCTTCTCCACACAAGCCCATAACACCATTAATTAATATATCTTTCTTATCCAATTTTGGATTCAATGTTTTCATTGCCAAACGTTGATACTCATTAATTTCCATTATATAAACCTCTCTACAATAAATACCGTAACTACGGCTATAATCGCTACTTCAACTAAACTACGTTTTTGATAACCAAAGAAAATAGCTACAATAGCGCCTATAACACCACTTAACCAATGACTCGTACAACTAAAGATTGCTGGAAAAGTCATCGTTGCTAGTACCACACAAGGAACATATGCTAAAAATGATTTTACTGTTTGATTTTCAATTTTCTTTGTGAATAATACCAATGGCAACATTCGTACCAAATACGTTACCACGGCCATTACAACAATACTCATAATTGCCTGTGTCATACTTCATCCTCCTGAATTGGAAAATAAATAGCCATAAACAAGCTAACCATAATCGTAATACCAATAATTGCCCAACCACTAGAGATTGGTAAATATGTCGCAATACAACTACAAATAACGGCTAAAACAATGGCGATACGCTTATTCTTTTCTTCCCTAGCTTGTGGTAAGATAATCGCAATAAACATGGCATATAAAGCAATATTCATACAAGAAGCAATTGCATCTGGTAATAAACCACTAAACCAAGCACCTAAAAAAGTTCCTGTGGCCCATCCAATATAGGGTAATGTAAATAATCCCATAAAATACGACATCGTAACACTACCATCTCTTTGCATTGCTAAAGCAAAAATTTCATCCGTTACACCATAAGCACAAATCGCACGTTTGATTCGATTCATCTTTTCATCAAACTTTTGAGTTAGTGATAAAGACATTAAAGCATAACGTAAATTGATAATTAAGGTAGTCATTGCGATTTCAATATATGGTGCCAATTGCATCATCAAATTAAAACCCGCAAACTGTCCAGCACTCGTTACATTGGTCATACTAATAAACAAAGCAAGCCATGGAGAATAGCCACCTTGTTGGACCATCATACCAAAAGCAAAAGAAACCGATAGATATCCTATGGCTACTGGTATACCATCATGTAAGCCTTGTAAGTATTCTTTTTTCACACAAATCACCACTTCTAACTTTTGTATTATAACATGAATAGAAATTTGTACAAAGAGCTATAAAATTGTGCTAAACTAAAAGATATTACGGGAGATGATTTTATGAATCAATTAGAAAAAAGATATGGTTTAATTACAGCCATTTGTATGGTTGTTGGTATCGTAATCGGTTCTGGTGTATTCTTTAAAGCAGAAACAGTGTTACTAAGAACTGGTGGAAATATGCCACTAGGCATTTTAGCATGGATACTAGTTGGAGCCATTATGGTTATTTCTTCTTATGTATTTGCGACAATGGCCAATCGTTATGAAAAAGTAAATGGACTTGTCGATTATGCAGAAGCAACGCTTGGAAAACGCTATGCTTATAACATGGGATGGTTTATGGCAACCATTTATACACC
>JAFZDT010000046.1 GCA_017561055.1 Erysipelotrichaceae bacterium | reverse complement strand
TACATAATAGAAAATAATGTCAATTATCCACAGTTATCTTAATTTTTTTATACCTTCATTGAGTAAAATAATAAGTATCGATAATCCAACAACGACTCCCCAGCAAGCTATAGGTAACGAGCAAATATGCAAAGCATTTTGTAAAAACACATTTTTACTTATAAAGAATTGAATGGTACAACTCAATAGAAATATAATATTTAACCATGAATTAGATAATAAATGTGAACTACATAAACTATGTTCTAATTGCTTCATATTATAAACATGAAATAATTGCGTAAATGATAAAGTCATAAAAGCCATTGTATTTGCTACTTCAATTGAAATTTGTAATCCATAACGATAACTAATTAGTGTTATACAACAAATAAAAAAGCCGTTACATAACAATTGAATTATGTGTTCTTTATTTAGAAATTGAGTATGATGATTACGAGGATATTTTTTCATTAAATCATCTTCTTTGGGTTCCATTCCTAAAGCAAAAGCTGGAAACGTATCAGTAATTACATTAATCCATAATAATTGAATTGGATGTAATAATAATGGATATTTCGATAGCAAAATCATAGAACCCAATAAAGATAGACATTCACCAATATTACAAGACAATAAGTATAAAATGACTTTAACGATATTATCGTATATACCTCTACCTTCTTCTACTGCTTTCATAATCGTACTAAAGGTATCATCCATCAATATCATATCGCTCGCTTCCTTCGCAACATCCGTTCCCCTTTTACCCATAGCAATACCTACATTTGCTTCTTTTAATGCAGGCGCATCATTAATACCATCGCCTGTCATAGCTACCATTTTTCCATGTACTTTTAGTGTTCTTACAATCTTTAATTTATGTTCAGGAGTTACTCTAGCAAAGACCTTATATTGATTAATTTTGTGATAAAACGTTTCATCATCTAACTCATCCAATTCTTTTCCTGTTATAACTTCATGCTCATATTTCGCAATTTGAATTTGTTTAGCAATCGCTAAAGCAGTACTTGCATGATCACCTGTAATCATTACAACATCAATTCCCGCTTGCTTAGCTAATGCTATCGCATCATATACATCCTCTTTTACTGGATCCATCAATCCTATAATTCCAATAAATATATATCCAAAATCTATATCTTGAGTATCTAATGATAATAATTCTTTACGACATACTCCAATCACTCGTAAAGATTGATTTGCCATTATATTCGCAATATCTACAATTCTACTTTTCATAGAATCCGTTAAATAACTAACCTGATTTTGTATTTCAATTTTACTGCAGCTATCAAGAACTTGTTCCCAAGCCCCTTTCATATATACATCATAGTATTTATGCACTTTAACAATAGAAATCATGCGTTTCTTAGTTGAATCAAAAGGTTCTTCATATACTTTTACAACTTGTTTTAGATGATTTTGCTTTTTACATAACCGATATAAAGCTACATCCGTTGCATTTTGTTTATCATTATCTTTATTAGGATCATAACTATTACATATTGTAATTGCATCCAGAAAATTAGTACTACAGTGTTTATCAAACGGAACAGCATAAGTTACAACTTCCAATTGATTTTTAGTAATTGTCCCTGTTTTATCTGTGCAAATGGTATCAATTGCGCCTAAGGTTTCTACTGTTTGCATTTTCCTCACAAGCGTATTTACCTTACTCATACGCTTTACGCCAAAAGCTAATATGACAGTAATAACTGCAGTCAAACCTTCTGGAATAGAGGCAACAGCTAATGAAATTGCTGTCATAATTAAAGGCAATAATTCACGTTTCTGTAATATACCAATAATAAGAATAAAAATGGATATCCCAATCGCGACCATTCCCAACAGTTTACCTAACTTTTGAAAACGAATTTGTAAAGTAGTTTGATTATCTTCTGTACTTTGTAGTAAATTAGCAATTTTACCAACTTCAGTATGCATACCAATTTGTTCAACAACACCTTCTGCTGTACCTGATACAACAAAAGTTGAAGCATAAACCATATTTTTACGATCTGCTAAAGGAGTAGCTTCTTGATAAATATACGTATCATTTTTGTATGTACTATCACTTTCTCCTGTTAAAGATGATTCATCAACTGCTAATTGTTCACAATTAAGCAATCGTATATCTGCACTAATATAATTACCAGACTCCAATTTAACAATATCCCCAACAGTCACAAATCGACTATCTATACTTTGATAAAGTCCATTTCTTTTCACCATTGTTTGCGGAATGGTTAATTGTTGTAAAGCAACCATTGATTTTTCTGCTTTATATTCTTGTACAATACTAAAAACCGCATTAAATACAATAATGGATAAAATAATAAAAGCATCAATAAATTCCATCATCAAAATCGATAAAATTGCACTAATAAATAAGATAATTACCATAGGATCTACTATTTGTTCACTTACTAATGAAATAAAACCCTTACCCTTATGTACAAACAAATCATTATAACCATACATTTGTAATCTACACTTTACTTCATCATCACTTAATCCAAATTCTTTATTAGACTGTAATTGTTTAATGGTCTCTTCTTTAGAAACATCATATCCCACACTATCCCTCCTAATAGTGTACTATATGCAAACATAGTACAATTAGAACAAAAAAAAAGAGTAGATCGAATTTGAATCTACTCTTCATCCATCGATAATACAGCCATGAATGCTTCTTGTGGAATTTCTACAGAACCCACTGCCTTCATACGTTTCTTACCTTCTTTTTGTTTTTCTAATAATTTCTTCTTACGTGTGATATCTCCACCATAACATTTAGCTAAAACGTTTTTACGTAAAGACTTAATATCACTACGTGCAATAACTTTACCATTGATTGCTGCTTGAATTGGAATTTCAAACTGTTGCTTCGGTATCAATTTCTTTAATTTCTCAGTGATTGCTCTACCTCTAGGATAAGCAAAATCACGATGAACAATACAACTTAAAGCATCAATAACTTCACCATTTAATAAGATATCCATCTTCGATAATTTAGATTCTTGATATCCAATTAATTCATAATCAAATGAAGCATACCCTTTTGTACATGATTTTAATTTATCAAAGAAATCAAATACAATTTCCCCTAATGGTAAATGATAAATAATCATACGACGTACATCATCTAAATATGTCATATCTTGATAGATACCACGTTTTCTTTGACATAAATCCATAATTGGACCAATATAATCCTTTGGTGTAATAATAGTTGCTTTTACATAAGGTTCTTCAATATGATGAATTCTTTGCATTTCAGGTAAATGCGCTGGATTATCAATACGTAACACAGTTTCATCAGTTAAATATGCTTCATAAATAACACTTGGCGCAGTCGCAATTAACTCTAAGTTATATTCACGTTCCAAACGTTCTTGAATAACATCCATATGTAATAAACCTAAGAAACCACATCTAAATCCAAAACCTAATGCTTGTGATGTTTCAGCTTCAAATTGTAATGACGCATCATTCAATTGTAATTTTTCTAAAGCATCACGCAAGTCATTATAGCGATTACTATCCGTTGGATATAAACCACAATATACCATTGGATTCATCTTACGATATCCAGGATATGGTTCTGGTGTTGGGTTATCTTTTAAAGTTACCGTATCCCCAACCGTAACATCCTTAACTGATTTAATACTAGCTGCGATCCAACCTACTTCACCAGCACTCAAGCAATCTTTTTTCACTTCTTTAGGATTACGAATACCTACTTCCGTTACTTGATATACACCCTTAGTGGCCATAAATTCAATGGTATCACCAACTTTTACTGTACCATCTTTTACTCTTACAAAGATAATAACACCACGATATGCATCATATACACTATCAAATACTAACGCTTTAAAAGGTTTATTGATATCACCATCTGGTGCAGGAACTTTTTTAACAATTGCTTCCAATACATCTTGAATACCAATACCATTCTTAGCACTAATTAATGGTGCATCTTGCGCTTCTAATCCAATTTCATTTTCAATTTCATGAATAACCACTTCTGGTTGAGCACTAGGTAAATCAATCTTATTAATAACTGGTAAAATTTCCAAATCATTATCCAATGCAAGATATACATTCGCCAATGTTTGCGCTTCAATACCTTGTGCCGCATCAACAACTAAAACTGCCCCTTCACAAGCAGCTAAAGAACGAGATACTTCATATGTAAAGTCTACATGGCCCGGAGTACCAATTAAATGTAATACATAATCATTACC
>JAFZDT010000011.1 GCA_017561055.1 Erysipelotrichaceae bacterium | reverse complement strand
CGTTTATTATTCATTAAGATGAATGCTGCTGCCATCATCATGATCACACCACTCATCATTGGTACGTAGATACCAAGACCGCCTGTTGATGGAAGTTCATATAAAGCTTCATTTACAAAGCTCATTGTATATGCTTCAATTTCACGGTTAGCATTTATCATTTCTACTAAAGCAGTGTCTGCACCATCTACTTTAACAATTAAACCGTTGACCATTTGGATATTCCATTCTGCCTCGCTTAACATGTAACCTGCTGGTGCTTTAATTTCACTTAATGTAAATGCTCCATCTGGTAAAACAGGAGTTCCAGTTAATGTTTCATTATTATACCAAGCTCCTAATCTACCATCTGCCATTGATTCAGCATAATATGATGTTTCACCTTGTGTAATTTTGAAAATCGCACCTTCTAAAGCATGTTTATCTGTTGCACTTTGTTTGAAAATTAAGATATTGAATGTATTTGTAAATGTTACTTTATCATCACTTACTACCTTGTTTGAAACATATCCTGCAACAGGTGCTTCTTCAAATGCATATGAAGAAGATACTCCATAAAGTGTTACACTCCAATCAGTTGTGAATTCTGCTCTAACGGCCTTGCCATTGAGTACATGGTTTTCAACTTTGCCTTGTTTATCTTTTCCTAATGTAAGTGTTACTGTATGGTCGCCGTCCTTCAAGTAAATATCTAAAGATTCTGGTCTCTTTCCATTTGCATTATCTGCGTCTGCCCAAATCTTTTCAACTACTACTTTGTCTTTAATTGTATTTGTAATAACTACTTTAGAATCTCCATCTTTTTCATATGATACTTTGTATTCAAATGTTCCATTTGAATAAATACCATCTTCATCAACTGCTGTGTATGAATTATTATCTCCTGGAATTAATTCTTTTACTTCATATGTATATTCTGCAGAAGTAGTTAATTTATCAAATACTGTTTTCCATGTAGTTGTCGCTTTTAATTCTTGCACAGTAATAAGCTCTTTTTGATCTCCAGTTACTTTGTACAATCCAACATGAACCGTATCATTTGTGTGTTCTATGTTACCGTCATTCCATACTTTTTCAACTTCGATTTTACTTAAAAGAGTATTTGTAATTGTTACTGTTGATGTATATGTATCTTCTGATTCTGTTCTTGAGTAACCTACTTTGTAATCTTCTGTGGCAGTTGAATAGTAAACATCTGTGGCAATGTATTTGTCGCCATCAATTGTAAAATCATACGTTCCATCTTCTCGTGTTCCTTGAACCAATTCTTTTACGTCATATTCATAAGCGATTGGTAAGCTATCAAATGTAGTTGACCATGTATCTGCTGCTACTTCTTTATATGTTACTGGTGTTAATGTTCCATCATTATCTTTATAAAGACCTACATAAATTGCTTCATGTGCAACATCTGAATCTGACCAAACCTTGTTGACATTTACTGTTTTTGATAAAAGAGTATTTGTAACAGTTGCTATATATACTGTATTTGTATCTTCCAGGTCAATTACATCTGTGATTGGATCAACTGTTGGTGTTGTACGTCCTGTTCCACTATATAATGGAGCTGCAAAATTTGGTTGTTGTTCTACGCTTAACACTTCAGTAACTTTATACTCTGTATCAGAGATTAACCCAATAATATAAGCTGACTGTCCTGCGTTAAGAGTAATGATACCATCGTCTGTTGTTAATGGTTCTTCTGCTAACGCCTCTTCTTGAGTTGCTCCAACATAGTATGTTCCAACATAAGGAACCCAGTTACTATCATCCGCAAATTCTAGTTTGATTCTAAACGCTTCATCACTTGTCTGACCTTCGGCCATCACTTTATTGATAACTAAATTTCTGTGATTTTCTGCATTACATTTATTTTGGAATTTTACATACACACATTCTTGAGCTAACAATTGGCCTGTCGAGAAGTTACCATCTCCGATTTCCTGATTATCTTCATTTGTGATTGTTGTTTCACCATTAAATTTAACTTCATCGTATTCGTCACTTACTACATCTAACTCAGTAACCCAGTAGTATGTACTTGCAGGAATTCCTTCAAATTCAGCAAGTTGACGATGCTTCAACTCAAACTCACCATTTTCATCCGTATATTTTTCTTCTATTAAAGTTTTTTCACTTCCACTAATTTCATAAAGTTGATACTTTTGATTTGCAAAAACGCTTCTTGGTAAATAGCTACCTGTTGATGAATTAGTATCAAGAGCACTTGTTTCCAATCTGAATTTGAATGTTGCATCTGCAAAATCAGCCATGTTAGTTTCTGTAATTTCTTTTTCTACTGAAACTGTGTTTTCTGGAATAGAAACTAAGTTGAATTTAATGTTACAGTTTGTATCATGCGCTCCACGTTCAAGATAGAAGAAATCTAACTTGTGCTGTGAATAGTTTTTAAATACATAGTTGCCAGCTTCATTTCTAACAAAATAACGTTGTTTCAACTGTGTTATTTCATCATCTGTATATCCAGCTTCTTCCCAAGCTGCAAGATACATATCGTAAATCGATGTAGGCTGCACTCCAGTTGTGCCTTCATCAAATGTAACTTGACCAGTTGCGTAATTAATTGTTCCACCTATCGGTTGATGAATACCACCCAAGTCAAGAACTAACATTCCATCAATAAATACCCAAACATCATCATCTCCACTAAAATGGAAAATCATGTCCTTTCCATCCACTTTTCCATCTACCGGTTGCATAAATGTAAAGTTTACATGCATACCAAAATGGTGATTTGTAACCTTATTCTTGTCTGTACTTGCTGCTTCTATCTGAACATTATCTGTATAGTTATTAAATGGGAAGAATCCTTTGTTTGGTTGCCCATATACTGTAAATTCCTGACTTGTTGTATCAAACTGTGCAAAATTTTCTGCACTGTCATATACATAATATCCATTTAACATTTTAAACAAATGATTTGCTTGATAATAAGTTTTACTAGGCGTATTAAACAGATAATTCAAACTTTCTCCAGCTGTATTGTTTACAGCTTTTACATATGGATATCCAGAATTCAAATT
>JAFZDT010000045.1 GCA_017561055.1 Erysipelotrichaceae bacterium | reverse complement strand
GGATTGGAACTTTATAAACAAGCTACTTATGGTATTGTTAGAGTAAATTATTACAGGAGGTAAAACACATGAAAGCTATTTATCCAGGATCATTTGATCCAATTACATATGGACATATAGATATTATTCGTCGAGCAGCGATGATGTATGATGAATTAGTGGTTGTTGTATTAATTAATGATGCGAAGCATCCATTGTTTACAGTAGAAGAACGTGTAGAAATGTTGAAAGAAACAGTGGGTTCAATTGCGAATGTACAAGTGAAAGCTTCTAGTGGCTTAACGGTTGATTTTGCACGCAAAGAAGAGGCAAAAGTGATTATTCGCGGGATTCGTGCGGTTATGGACTATGAATATGAATTGCAACAAAGTACGATTAATATGATGTTAGCTGATGAAATTGAAACGGTATTCTTATTAGCTAGACCTGAATATTCATTCTTATCAAGTTCAGCTGCGAAAACGGTTGCCTCTTATCATGGGGATTTAACGTATTTTGTGCCTAGTAATATTGCGAAACGTTTAGAAGATAAATTGAGCAAATAATACAAAGAGAAACATTAGAATTGCTTGTAGAATTCGATATGCTAGATAACTAGTATATCGAATTTTTATTTTGTCCAAAGAGGACAATGTTTGTAGGTGTAGGCAAAATCCTCCAAAACCTAAGATTGCGGCGATACATGGTAATTGATACGCTGATGTTTGAGTTGTTAGATTGAAGATGCCACTTGAGAACTCTAGGATATATGCTAGAAATGGAGTGATAACTGTATTAGGTAGAAGATGAAAAATAACTTGGCAAATTATAATGTAACCACCTATAAAGAATAAACTCATACCCACTTTTACCATATGTTCTTTACATAGTTTCATAAATGTATTTGTTGTTTTATGGTGATGATATGGATAGATGGGTTGTTTTTTGGTAATTCCTAATAAAACTATAGTTGAGAATAGACAACTTATAAATAATAAAAGTCCAATTTTTATATTTTGAAACAAAGAACTAATGGTAATAAAAACAAAAGGTAAACTACAACTAGATACGCAATAGATAAGACGTGTTGCTTCTGAAGGTGAAATTCTTCCTTTTTCACATTCATCTTCTACATAGATTGCGAAATTAGGATACCCTAACAAAAATCCTAATAGAATATAACGATAACTATAAATGTTGAAAATAGGTTTTGTATTCAATTGTAAAGGTAAATATTCCATGAACAATCGTAACATGACCGTAGGAAAAAATAAGGACGGAATTAGGACTTCCATCCAAATGGTTAGTGCTTGTTTAGAGATGTTGATGGTGTTTGTACCATGTAGTAATGAAAGGATTATGATGATTCCTAATAATAAAGATAGTAGATATTTCATAGAGAACTCCTAGAACAATCTATGAAATCCAAAATGTACTTATTCGAAATCGTGATATAATAAATTAAATAGTTTTGGGGGAATCTTTATGAAAACAAAAACAACAAGAGATTTGTTACAACGTAATATAGAAAAAGTAATGGTTGGTTGTAGTATTCCAACAGATTTATTGTGGATGTGTCTTTTAGTAAATGGACATGTTTTATTAGAAGATGTTCCAGGAACGGGAAAAACAACTTTAGCGAAAACAATGGCGAAATCATTAGATTTAAGCTTTCAACGTATCCAATTTACACCAGATATTGTGCCTAGTGATGTAATTGGTATTAATATGTATCATCAAGCAACTGGTACATTTGAATTTAAAAAAGGTGCGATTTTTAGTCATTTGATTTTAGCAGATGAAATCAATCGTGCGACTCCTCGTACGCAAAGTGCTTTATTAGAAGCAATGGAAGAAAGACAAGTAACAAGTGATATGAAAACATATGCTTTGGATGAACCTTTCTTTGTTATGGCGACACAAAATCCAATTGAAAGTACAGGTACATTCCCATTACCTGAAGCCCAAATTGACCGTTTTATGGTGCGTATGTCTTTGGGATATCCAACACTTGATGAAGAAGTTAAGATGTTATTGAATCATAGTTCTCATAATGCTTTGAAAGAAGTAGAAGCAATTTGTACAAAAGAAGATATTTTAGCGTGCAAAAAAGAGTGTGAAGAAGTAAAAATTCATCAAGATGTGGTGGAATATATTGTTCGTTTAGCAAAAGCTACTCGTAATCATCCACAAATTGCGATGGGAGTAAGTCCTCGTGCAGCATTGGGTATGGTGAAGTGTGCCAAAGCGTATGCCGCAATTCAAGGAAGAAACTATGTTTTACCAGATGATGTAAAAACATTAGTGCCTTATGTATTTGGACATCGTATTCAAACCAATCATTATTCTTTTACCCAAGATAATGATGTACAAAAGATTTTAAAGGGAATCTTACAAGAAGTAGAGGTTCCAACGGAAGATTTACAATAGTATGCAAGTATTAATTGTTGCCTTTGTCGTAGTAGGAATTATCTTTTTAATTTCGAATCGATTTAAGAAAAAATGTTATCAAAACTTTGATACAAAGATTCAGTTTGATCAAATTCGGATGATTCAAGATGAAGACTTTTACTATGAATTAGAACTAACCAATCGTAAGTTTATGATTTTACCAATTATTAAAATTGCGGTTCGCGTTCCATCTTGTTTTGATATTGCCAATATGGAAGGTAATCCACAATCAGAGATGCCATATACATATACTGTTACAACCTCGTTATTTTGGTTTCAACGCTTAAAACGTAAGATTCGATTAATGGCGCATAGTCGTGGGGTTTATGAAGTAGAAACAACTATTACATTTATGGATTTATTTGGATTGGTGCGTGTGAATTATCCTGAAACGATTAAAAGTCGTATTATGATTCATCCTAAGGCATTGGATACATCTTTTGGTATTGTCAGTAAACAAGGCTTACAAGGAAATGATGTAGTACAACGATGGATTAATAAAGATCCTTTGTTATATTCTGGTTTTAGAGATTATACTTATACCGATTCAGTAAAAGATATTGATTGGAAAATGAGTGCTAAACAAGCAAATTTGGTTGTGAAAACCTATGATGCGACAAGTGATCCATCGATTGTCTTTTTGTATGTAGGATATAAAGATGAGCATTATTATACAAAACAGTTAGAAGCTAATATTTCATTATTGGCTCGTTTGATTCAGGATGCATTAGAGAAAAGAGTGCCTGTATCTTTTAATACGAACTTTGTGATTAAAGGTAAGATGAAACAAACTACAGGCTTAGAAAATAATCAAAATCATCGCATTCGTATCTTAGATATGTTGGCGTGTATAACTTATGCGACGGGTCTTGATGCGACCAGCTATTTATTACGTAGTTTACCAAAATGGGGTCAACATCATGTATTTGTGATTGTTATGCGTTATGTGGATGAGGGGGCTTTACAAATCATTCAACAATTTGCACATAGAGGGTATCAGATTCAGTTATTTGTACAAGAACCATTAAAGCAATATCTACGCAATGTAGAAGTGATTCAAATGGAGGTGGAACCTCATGATGAATAAATTGTATATGTGGTTAGGTTATCTGAATCATCTTTTGTATTATAGTATTTTATGGTTT
Organism: Erysipelotrichaceae bacterium; assembly: GCA_017561055.1. Classification (GTDB taxonomy): domain Bacteria; phylum Bacillota_I; class Bacilli_A; order Erysipelotrichales; family Erysipelotrichaceae; genus RGIG4607. The sequence continues at coordinate 562 of JAFZDT010000045.1, read as the reverse complement.
TTTGTTGGTGGTATTTGTACGATTCAATTATTAAGTGATACATGGTCTAGTTTTAGTTATGTAGGAACTTTGTTGTTTTTTATCATTTGTTTATGGAGTAAATCATTAACTAATGTTAAACGTGTGATGGTATTGCTGGTGAGTGGTCTATGTTTAGCTTTGGGATTTGGTTTTTCTAGTTGGTATGTAGTTGTGGCTGGTATTGTGTATTATGGTATTGGTGGTTATTTCTATTTGAAAGTTAGTCATCAAGATTTGAATTTGAGTGATTTAGTAAAAATCGTTGGTATTATTTTACTTTATGCTTCTTTGGTGGGGTATTTTGTGAATGATGTAAATATCTATCAAACGATTTCTAGTGGTGGACTATTCTTTATTTTATATAGTGTAGTGCATGTAATTCGTACCAATGTCATTACGGAATATGAGCATAATACTTCTGAAACGATTCAAAAAGAGAAGAATATTATTATTGTAAATATTGTAGCAATGCTTGCGATGGTTTTATGTTTCTTCATTCGTAATCATGTGATTGATATCTTTTTAGTTGTGGTTTTTGGTG
>JAFZDT010000010.1 GCA_017561055.1 Erysipelotrichaceae bacterium | reverse complement strand
TAAATAAAATTCTGGTTGGTTACGGTCTAGATGGAAATGTCCACGAGTTAAATTGTATTCACCATCAACAGTAACTGGTTCCATATTAGTTACACCCCAGTTTAATGCTTGGTTTCCATTACCTGAGAATGTTTGAACTTTATATGCTAATACGTCCATTGTTTTGGCTACTTCAGCATTCGCATAAGCAGCAGCATAGTCTTTGATATACTTTTCGTATTCTGTTACACCTTCACCAGATAATAAAGCAGATTCGTCTAATTCTTGTCGTAAAACAGGTTTTTCAATTCTTTTGATTTCCATAATTTATCTCCGTTTCATTTGTAAAATAATTATAGCATTGAAAAATAAAAATATAAGAAATATTCACACAAATTTCAGTATCCAAGATAAAAAAGATATGATAGACTAATGGAGTTGAAAAAGAAGAGAGGAGTGAAAGCTTGAAGAAGTTTAAACTTGGCGCAATATACATGATCGTAAGCGCAATATTCTTAAGTAGTTGTGTAGCGTATTATGGCGCAAGATTTGTATATTACTATAAAGTAAGTAAAGGTACAATTGTACAAACAACGACTAATTTAAATGAAATATTAACTCAACCAGTAAATCTAGTTGTGGATACAGATGGATTACAAGTAGATGGAAAAGAGTATATATATAGAGGGAATCCAGTTGATAACTATGTGTATTATTCAGGAATGTTATGGAGAATGATGGGCATAGATGAAGCAGGGAATATTAAGATGATAACAGAAGAAACTGTAAGTGTAGTACCATGGGGATATGAAGGAAATGATTATGAAACATCAATCATAAGAGAATACTTAAATCCGCAAGAGGGGAAAGAATATACAGGAGTATTCTATCAAATGTTAGATAATCCAGAAAACTATTTAGTGCCAACAAAAATGTGTGCAGATAAATTAAAAGAAGCAACAGAAGTGTTGGGGTGCAAGATTGTAGTAGAAGATTATGTAGGTTTAATGGATGTAAATGAATATTTCTTCGCAAATGGAGTAGAAAGTTATTTGAATATTGGAACACAACAATGGACATTAACGGGAAAAGAAGATGATGGGACAATTTTCCATATTCACTCATTAGGAGGAGTAGGGAATAACTCAGAGAGTACAACGGATAAATATAGTTATGGAGTACGCCCAGTAATAACATTGAAAGCTAATACGGAAATAACAGGAGGAAATGGGTTAAAAGAAACACCATATCGATTTACTCCGTTAATGGAAGAAGGAAAAACGTATGCATTAAATGAATTAGAAGCTGGAACATATTTCAAATATGAAAACGAAGTATGGAGAATTGTAGGGTTTGAAGAAGGAAAAACAAAAGCAATCATGATGGGCGTATTGAGAGATGAAAATGGAGAAGTCATCTTAAAAGAATATGGTGCAAATACAGCGAAATTCTCATTAAAGAAAGGGAATTTAGGTTATTATTTGAATAATGATTACATTAAAAACTTTGAACATCCAGAATATTTGGCAACAGGAAGTTTCTATGTAGGAGAATTTAGTTATGATAGTGCGTATGCATTAGAAGAAGTGAAATCAACAGTAGTAGAAGCAAAAGTGGGATTACCACAAATATATGATTTATATACAATAAATACATTTGAAAAAGATGAAAATGAGCAAGAAATTGCATATTGGACATGTAACTATAAGAAGAGTAGTGAAAGATTAGCATGGGTAGCAAGAAGTGGAAACTGGCTATTTGGAGATTTTTCAGATAATGAATATGCGGTTAGACCAGTTATTTACTTGCATGAGAATATTCAAGTAGGTAATGGAGATGGAAGTATGGAAACACCTTATGAAATTATGGAGGTGATTGAATGAGTGAAAAGAAAAGTAGAGTAAGTAGATATCAAAAATTGCACGTTGATGCGAATGAATTTAAAAAGCAACAAGTGGTTAATGAAGAAGGTATTAAACGTTTACAAAGATTTCAAAACCTTGATTTAAATGATGAAAAAGGTATTGTTGATGTTAATAAAAGTGCTAGTACTAAAAACGAAATGCAAATGATGGAATCATTTGCGAATAATGTAGTTAGAAGTCGTGTACAAAAATCAAAAGTGTTTGTTATCGAAGAGAATACTTTAGAAGAACCAATTCAACCTATTATTGAAGAAGTGGAAAAACCAATCATTGAAGAAGTAGTTTCTTTAGATGATATTATGAGTGAATCTATTTTGGATTCTACTTGTGAAGAAATTTCAACAGATTTATTCGAACCAGTATTTATTGAAGAAGAATTAATTAATGAAGTAATTAAAAAAACTGGCGAAGATACAACTATGCTTGAGGATCTAAAAGAAACTTTAGCAGTTGAAGAAATGCAGGAAATTGTAATTGAAGAAGTAGAAGAAGATTATATTATTGACGAAATTATAGAAGAAGACTATGTTGAAGTAGAAGTTATTGATAAAGATGATATTGTTGTAGTTGAAACTGTTGAAACAGTTGCATATGAAGAAAAAGAAGAAATTAAGCCAAGTAAAAGAAGAAAGAAAACTAGAAAAGAACGTTGGCACAATTTTGGAATGGGATTTTTCACATTCTGTAACGTGTGTGCTTTAATTTGTTTCTTTGTGGTATATGGGCCATTCCATCAAGTTCGTGATGCGTTTGTTACAACTGCAATGAGTTCAATGACAAAGAAATTTTTAGCGAATGTATTGTATAGTAATGCGACTATTCAAGATGTTTTAGCTACAAATATTACAATTGAACCAAATGAAGTTATGGATTCAAATGCCATTTCTATTGGGAATTTACAAGCGCCAGAAGTATACTCATCAGTATATGAAGAGCAAATTTTAAAGCGTGGCGAAGGTGAAGATTTATATAAAATTGTTCGTTTAGATGAAGATGGTTATGAAGGTTATGCAGTTTTTGTATATGATCCAACTAAAATTGGTATTGCTACAACTAAAAATTTAGGTTCAGCAT
>JAFZDT010000044.1 GCA_017561055.1 Erysipelotrichaceae bacterium | reverse complement strand
TATGAAAATCCTTATATAAATCATTATGATTATGAATTTTATTTCTAAATACAACTTTGCTCTGTAATCGTTGAAAATAAAACCATAACTTTTTTTCTAAAACCATTTGAACTTCTTTATACACATAAAAAGCATACACAATAATAAAACACCACATCCAAATAGAAGTCATTTTACATATACTATATATAAATATCATAACAGATAAAATATATGTAATTTTCAATGCTTTACCAAAAGGAAAAAAATGCATACAAATTGCCCGTAAAATTCTACCACCATCCAAAGGATAAATAGGTAACGAATTAAATAGAGCCATTTGCACATTTAACAATTGATAATAATCCAATTGATTCAATGACAATATTTGATACTGATACAATAGATTCAAAATAATAAAATTAAAGATTTGAAATAATGGACCACTAATTGCCATTAACCATTCATATTTACTACCCAAAGCATCCAAACTCTCATATTCAGCAAATATCCCAAAGGGATAGATACGTAAAGATGTTAGAGGTATATTTAAAAAATACCCCATAAATAGATGCCCAAATTCATGAACCATCAACATCATAAATACAATCCATACCATCTGTGTAACACTAAAATAACTTAGAAACAATAGATAAGGTATCCATAATACGGATACCCTAATTTTTGCCAATCGCTTGTTCATACGAAATAAAGTTTTGATTCTCCATAAAATCCATATACAATTTATCTTGATACGTGCCTATTATTGAATTTTTCAGAATGCGATCATCTACTTTAACCGAAACATCACTCATATTCGCATACGTTACCAATATATCATTATCATTTTTAACAATCATTTGATAACCCTGCTCACTCTCATTCAAATAAACACATACACCATCCGCAATGGCATACACCATATTCGTACTATTTGTAAAGTATTGATCATCAATTTGTTGATAAGAAATTGTACTATTTACAGCCTTATTCGATGGTAAAAACCAATTTTCAAATATAAGAATATTACTAAGTTCTATTTTATCAATATATTGCAATAACAAATGTTTGGCATCTTCAAAAGACGTCTCAGTCACAATCAATCCAGATAAAACAAAAGTTATTGCACACATAAATACAATCATCATTCGATACATCCATAAAAATGAAGCATTCTTATTTTTATGATAAATTCTTTTACGAATGCGTTCTATATCATTCATCATATCCACCCCTACAACAAACTATGCATTGTACAAAAGAAAAATACCGCAAATACGGTATTATCCAAAAATTCGTTTCATTATACTTTCTTCCATCTTAGGTAATACAATTTCTTCACCTAATAAACGCTTAGCCATTGCATAATAACTTTTATAAGTAAATGAATACTGATCCAATACTCTTAAAATCCCTCGATTATTGGCACTCATCTGCAATTCATCTTCATATATCATTCCACAAACATCCATACCCAACCACTCAACAACATCTTTTATTTTTAATGAAATCCCCTTCGAAACCAATTTTGGATTGATGCGATTAATTACAATTTGAATATTGTGTATATCCTCTTTCCACAACAACCCCATCACACGATCTCCATCTTGAATACTAGATGTATCCAATTGCACAACAACAATCGCTTCTGATGCCAGTTTTGTTACAAAAGAAAACCCACGATCAATACCAGCAGGACAATCGTATAATATGATATCGAATAGTGGTTCCATCGCTTGCATAACCCGTTTCAAATCCTCAAAACGAAATGAATAAATATCCAAAGATTTACATGCAGGCAATAAATATAAATTCGCTTGATGCTTATCTTTAATCAATATTTTATGTAACTCACATTTACCTTCAATGGCATCTTTTATATCATAAATCACACGATTCTCTAACCCCATAATTACATCCAGATTTCTTAGACCTAGATCCATATCCACCAAACATACTTTTAAACCCATTTGCGCAAACATCATACCCAAATTTGCACATATTGTACTTTTACCTACACCACCTTTTCCAGAGGTAATCATAATTGATCTTGCCATATTCCTTTTTCCTTTCGATATTGATATTGAAGTACACATTTGTCATATTCTTGAATATATTGCATAGGCATATCATTCATCTTTAAACGTAATTTATAAATAGATAACGCATATAATTTTGATTTCTTACTATAAAATTCAATTTCACCTGATACTTTACCAAACACATACATATTTCCATGATACATAGTAATCGAAGTATGAAGCGGTATATCATTCAGTATTAATACATCATGATAAAAATCATAATGCCCTATACCAATAGCATCCAACGTTTCAATCATGGCATTTTGAAACGTATAAGAAATTGAAGCCACCAACATATCAAACGTATTTACAAGTGAAATCAATGATAAAACCTCGTGACATTCTATCATCTTTTCCAAAAAAATGTGAATCACTTCTACTTGTAAGTCTTGTAAAGGCTGTAATCGTTGTTTTAATTCTTCCATTGGTAAACTTCGATTACTATTTTTAATATACACCTGTAACTGATCTTGTCTTCCACGTATTTCAACATACATAACATCACCTACCAAAGATGTACCATAGATAAAGAAAGAATCTTGTCAAAATATGTCAAACAATAAACAAATGCGACAGAATTACTCTGTCGCATCTGATAATAAACCCTGTTTACGAAAACTAAACCAACTATGTTTAGACACAATAATATGATCCATAATCGGAATATGCATAATTTTAGAAACATCCTCTAATATCATCGTAACCTTATGATCTTCACTAGAAGGAATAACATCCTGGCTTGGATGATTATGTACTAAGATAATTTTACTAGCACTACGTGCAAAGGCTTCTTTAAAGATCTCTCTAGGATGAATATTTGCACTATCCAATCCACCAACAAAAATCGTTTTATATCCAATAATATGATTCTTTACATTCAAAAATACAACTAAAAAATGTTCCTGTTCTAAATGACCCAATTCAATTTTCAACCAATCAACTAAACTTTGAGGCGTTGTTATTACATTTACATTTTTTGTATATTCAAAACTACATCGACGTACCAACTCAAATACCGTCATCAATTCAATAGCTTTAGCTTCTTTGATACCCTTAAACTCCATCCAATCTTGTAATTTCATATTTGGCAATTGCCCAATACCACCCTTTTTATGTATAACCTCATCCGCTACTTCTAAACTACTTTTTCCTTGATAGCCTGTGCGCAATAAAATAGCTAACAATTCTCGATTTGATAAGGTTTCTACACCATATAAAATTACCTTTTCCCTTGGACGTTCCATTTCTGGAATTTCTCTTATTTGGATGCCATCACCTCCAATAATAAATCATAGGATTGTTGTTCAATTGATGAAATAATTACTTCATCCGTTATTACGATTTGTTTATCATAACTTCCATAACCTTTATTCGACAATACATCTTTCAAATCATCCTTACTTTGCAAATCCATACTAATACCAGTAATTACATAATACATATGTTGTTTTACATAATACATCGCTTCTACATTATCACTTTTAAGTTGGTCTATTCTTTTTCTTGCATTATCTTCATTACCAAAGACACCCACCTGTAAATAATAAACAATAGCACTCGATGTACTTGTAGAAATAGCCTGATCATCCACAAACACTTTCATATACACAAATGAAAATATCAAAGTAAATGACAATGCCATAACTGTCACAAAAGAACGTTTCATAAACACCCCTCCTAATCTACTATATTGATTAGGAAAAACAAATAGACTTATTTACTCCATTGAAAGGAAAAACCACTAAAACTCAAACGACCAGATTTTGATGTTAAAATCTTATAAATGCCACTTGCACCTGCAGCTAACATCAAATACAACAACACCAATTGTGGTGTCAAAGCACCTCCTTTCATTTCTTGCATTTGTATAGTTGTAAGTTTCATCTTTTCACCCCCTCACTATACTTATTCGCAAGAAATTTCACTTTTTCCTAAAAAAAAGAAAACTTTTTTAGTTTTCTTTTCCTAATACTGTATGAACTTTATATCCTTCATATAAATATTGCACATCTAATGAAGGAATTGCTTCATTGAAATAAGCAACCATATGTTGCAAACCACCAATTTCACAACTAGCATGATTTACAATAATAATTGGCATACCATTATCAATACACCATTGAATAGCAATCCAGTTATTCACTCCATCATCACTAACAACCACTGCATCTGGATTTTCCTTTAACATAGAGAAAATATTTGTTGCGGCACCAGTACCAATCGCAACACGATGTAATGGCTTATCCAAATCACCAATGATTTGAATGCCTTCTTGTTCATATTTATAAACCGCATTCGCCACTTTTTGAGCTAATTCTTTTACTGTACAATCAACATTCGCATATGAATTGTATGAATTCACAACCCTTGGTTCAAAATCTAATCCAATATCTTTAGACCAAATATCCGCAACACCATAAGTAGGCATCATATCCCAAACATCATGACAACGATAAACTGTGATATCACCTTCATCCAACAAACGTTTCTTTTCATTAGCACTTTCTAATAATTGACGTTGCGGACTAGTAGATGCTTCATAAAACATATTCTCATGTGAAATAATAAAATTAATGCCAGCTGCTTTGGCTTGCTCTACAACACTTTTGGTCGCAACCCAACAAACACCCATCTTAGTAATTTCCTTATCCACAGAACCATGTAAAACAACATCACGCGTTTTATCCCAATTCACCCAATAACCAACAGATTCTAAATGTTTAATAACATCAATAACTTTCATATCTATTCTCCTAAAATATATGTTTCCACAAACTTCGCAAATCCATCATCTGCACAAGTATCCACTACATAAGTAGCACTTTCTTTAGCTAATGCACTTCCATTCCCTACACAACCAGAAATACCCGCTAACTTTAACATTGGTACATCATTATCACCATCACCAATACAAGCAATTTCTTCCTTCGAAATTCCTAATATTTGAGCAATTTCACTGACTCCACTTGCCTTACTAACAAATGACAATGAAATGTCCAAATAACCAGGAACCGGAATATTAAAGAAATATTGAGAGCCATATAATGCTTTCATCTTCTTTTCTAATGCATAAATCGTATCAATTTCACCAGTAAAAGCACAATGATATACCGGTTTTTTTACTTTAGTTGTAATATCATGTACCCAATACATATCAATTCCAACATCATAAAAATCATATTCTAGACTCTTATCCAAACCAGTAACTAATGAATACTCATCTTGACAAATACTATAGTTTACATGATATTCATTCGCAATTTGTTCAAATAATTTCACATCCTCCATTGCGAAAGGATGATCCAAAAATAATTCATAGTCTTTCACTTTGAATAATTCAGCACCATTATTTACAACCATATATTCCAATGGTTTTTCTAAATCTAATTGTTCAATAATCGTCTTCATGCCCTGTAAAACACGACTACTTGCTAAAACAACATAGATACCCTTAGCCTGTAATTTTTTAATGGCTTCAATGTTACGTTTTGATACACACTTTTTATGTGAATCATATAAAGTATGATCAACATCCGTAGCTAATAAACGAATCATGATATCACCTCATAAACATTTTAACAAAAAAAGTATGTTATGAAAATAACATACTTAATCAACATCATTACGACTTAAAATACTTGCAGGTGTCTTACGCAATGTCATATACAAAGGATACAATCCAACTACAATGTTAAACACATAATACAATCCTACACTTAAAATAAATACTTCTGGATTTAAAACATATCCTGTTCCAATATATGGCATATTAGCTAATGCATCAATGATATAGCCCATCAAGGTAAACCCAACAATACTACATACTAAAGTAATAGCTAAAATTTCACCCAAGAACATCAAATAAATATCTAATTTCTTAACACCAATTGCACGATATACACCAACTTCTTTAACTCTAGATAAGAAAGAAGAACGTAGCATCAAGAAGATTTCAATTAAAGAAATAACAATCATGACACCACTAATAATAAGTGTACTCATAATTCCTTCTTCTTTTCCTTGTAAAAACTTCATTTTACTTGTTTCATATGGATCTTCGACATTCATACCCAAAGCATGTAGTAGATCGATAACAAGCACTTTATCTACAGTATAAATCGCTACATTTTCAGTCTTCGTTATCAAATCATACATAACCGTTGTATTAGATACTAAATATTCACTAATACCTTTACTTGTATTATAATATCCAACTACTTTTAATTTCTTATCATTCACTTTATATGGAATAGTTTTACCAATCTTATAGTCATATCTTTGACTATATGGAATGATGACTTCATAATCATTTGTAGGATAACGACCCTTTTTCAAAGAAATACTGCCATTATCAACATATAATTGATAATCCACACACTCAACCAAACCTACCGTACTATCACTCATAGAATCACCAATAAAGTAATCCCCTTGTCCTTTTGCGTATAAAAGCATATTGGTAAACATACTTCTATCCATATAAATACCAGGACTTTCTTTAAATACAATACCTACAATCGTTAAGGTTCCAACTTTTTCAACTTCTGCTTCAATACCTAACATATCTTCAACAGAATGAATGCCAACTTGTTGGGCATATTCATTGTAATCAAACATCTTTTCTATTGTATAAGCATCAACAACAATTTCTTTGGTATTTTCAGGCATTCTACCATACATGATATCCGTATCACTAATTGTAGCTATATCCACTAACGTACCACTTAATTGATCAATGGTATTATGTGTTTGATAATAGAAATCCAATGGAATATCCAATGTGACTTTACCATCACCAATTACAACATATTGCACACCATCCATCGTATTAAACATTTGATAATCATCAAGTGTCACTTGATGATCTTTCACTGTTAAATAATTATGTGGTGTAGTTATAAAGTCCGCATCTGTATAATTATAAGCACCAAATACACGACTCGTCGCAAATAACATCGCCATAGCCGCAAAACCAAACCCAACCAATAATACTTTTTTGATAGTAGAATAACCATTCACTCGTTTAAACCCTTGAATCAAGCATTGAATCGGATTCACAATCGAAGAATAACGAAGAGGCTTTTTATTCTCAATCATTTGCATATCCAATTGATCTTTTAAATAGTCTTCTTTTGAAATCATTTGATAATGATCATCCACAAACTCAATTGCTGAATGCTCATCCACAATTTCAACATTTTTAATACCACTTGTTTTAATATATAAATTACCATTTTGAAGTACAACTTCAATTTTTAAATCACTTGGCTCATTATGATAATAATCAACAAGCAAACCATTTTTTTCGACATGATCATTTAAAGTATAATCCTTCAAATATAATTTATTATCCATACGATAATCCAATTTATTCTCATGATCATTCGCATAATCATTAACAACCTTACCATCACTTAATTCAATGATACGACTTGCATAGAAATGAGCTAAATGCTTTTCATGAGTAACTAAAATCACCAATTTCGTTTGAGAAATCGCTTTAATAATATTCATGATTTCAATCGTATTTTTACTATCTAAATTACCTGTAGGTTCATCCGCAATAATGATAGGCGGATTTTTTACTAATGCTCTAGCAATACCAACTCTTTGTCGTTCTCCACCAGATAAATTCGAAGCCAAACGATTACGATAACGATACATATTCACAGCTTCTAATACAAAATCCACACGTTTTTTAATTTCTTGTTTATTTTTAATGCCCACCATCTTTAAAGCTAATGCGACATTACCAAAAACTGACATATTATCAATTAAATGATAATCTTGGAAAATATATCCAATATTCAAATTGCGAATCTTATCTGTACGATGGGTAAATAATCCATTCATCTTTTTACCATTCACAAAGATTTGTCCATTATTTACTTTATCCAATCCACCAATAGCATTCAATAATGTTGTTTTACCACAACCACTTTCACCTAAGATAGCCACTAAACCCTGTTTATCAAAATTAAGTGTCGTATCCGCAATGACATGAATTTGATTTTTCTTATGACGATTATAATACTTATTTACACGTTTTAATTGAATCATAATCTACACCTCTTGGCGATAGGTATCCATCGCACTCTTTTGGAACAACTTATTGCCATATTTATTAGAAATTAATAAAGAAATAATACAAATTAATACATATAAAACAATATAATCCTTCATTTGTAAGTATTCGATCAATTCCAATACTTTAGGCAATTCAATTATTCCCTTAATTAATAATTGAATAAAACCAAAGACCACAAAATATGCTAAATTCGCAACCGTAAACAATTCAATCGTCAATAATTGTTTCGCTACATGTTTATTAGCACCTAAAATACGAATAGTAGAATAATAAATATTACGAGAACGATAAATCAATTGAATAATAAAATATGCGATAAAGAATAAAACAATTCCCATTGTAATATAAACACATACCAAGAAAATACGTGAAATTTGATTATATCCCTCATATGCACCCACTAAAGAATCTTGTACACGTAATGTCTTATATCCCATATCTTCTAGCAACTGCAATGTTGTATCGATTTCTCTAGCATTTTTCACATACACACTACTTTGATAGCTTTGATCACTAAATAAAGAACTATAGTCTTCCGCATTCACAAAAAACGCACCTTGATATGTTGCATAATCACTAAATCCAGTATATTTCTTAATAGTTTTTTTATTATACGTACCCTTTACTTTTAAATTTAATGTTTCCGTATAATATAAATTACTAGCCGTAACTTTAAATTTTTGTTTAGCACACTTACCTTTTGGACAAGAATATAAATATTCCTCACCAACATATACAGAACCTTTAGGAACCTTCGTTGATGGTACAACTTGATTAAAATAAGACCAAGGTTCACTTAATGTTTCTTGTGATAAGAAAGTACTTGTAATCTTACTATATTGTCGATATACACCTTGACGAATTTTAGACAATACTGTATCCGATACATATGCCGCATCACGATAGCTTGGATTTTCATCCATTGAATATAATTTAACACCAACAACAGTTACTTCATCTTCCATTAAAAGACCACCAGAATAATTGTCCTGTAATTTAAAAGACTTATTTAATACTTGATCAATACCCTCTGTATAATAGTAATCATTCTCAAATCCATATAATACAATTTCATAATCATTTTCAGGTAAGCGACCAATAT
>JAFZDT010000009.1 GCA_017561055.1 Erysipelotrichaceae bacterium | reverse complement strand
TGAAAATGATGTTAAAACATATGGTGGATTAATGTTAATTGATGGTAACTATTATTATGCAAGATCATCAGGTGAAATTGTATGTAATAGAGCATATTATACATCAAAGACAAATGATTTATTACCAGTAGATACGTATGTGTTTGATGCAGAAGGTAAAATGATAATTAAATAATAAATTTTATAGTGGCAAGGGGATAACCTTTGCCACTATATTATGTGTTTGCAAGTTTATAATTTGACCGTTTAATAATTATGTAAATATATATAGAGTAAAATTACTAAACATTCAATTCATTAGGAAATTTTACCCTATATATAATTATGTAAATATATGTATTAATAGAAAGTATCATATTTGTAATGTTTTAAAATTGAGGGAGAGTATGTCAAATAGTGTTAAAAAATTTAGACAAAAGTTTTGGAATCTTGAACATTGGGTGATTATTGCGATTGCTTTGGGTATTTATGATGTGATTGCAGTGAATGCCTCTTATGCTTTGGCATTATGGGTAAGATTTGACTGTAAGATCTCTATGATTCCAGTGGAATATATGAAGGCGTTTTTGATGTTTGCGCCTTTTTATACGGTTGCTTGTATTGCAATCTTTTATTTTTGTAGATTGTATAAGAGTATTTGGAGATTTGCTAGTTATAATGAATTGATTTATACGGTTGCGGCTACTTGTTTTACATTTATTGTACAACTTGTTGGTACAATTGTATTTGTTAAGAGAATGCCAATATCTTATTATTTATTCGGTATTATTATTCAATTCATTTTAGTTTTAGGTATTCGTTTTTCATATCGTTTTATCTTATTGATAAGAAGTCGTAATAAGAAGTTATCTACTAGTACTAGAGTTATGTTGATTGGTGCTGGTAATGCAGGGCAAATGCTTTTAAGAGATTCTTTGAGACAAGATGAACATGGTGGAGTTATTTGTTGTATTATTGATGATAATCCTAATAAGTGGGGTCGTTATGTAGATGGTGTTCTTGTTGTTGGTGGCAGGGATAGTATTTTAGATAATGTTAAGAAGTATGATATTAATAAGATTTATTTAGCGATTCCTAGTGCTTCTATGTCTGATAAAAAAGAGATTCTTGATATTTGTCAAGAAAGTGGTTGTGAAGTTAAGACACTTGGTAATTTATATGAAGTGGCTAATAGAGTAGTTACTGTTAGTGAGCTTAAGAATATTTCTGTAAATGACTTATTGGGTAGAGAACCGATTCGTACAGACTTAGATGAAGTGTTCCAATTTATTAGGGATAAGGTTATTTTAGTTACTGGTGGCGGTGGTTCTATTGGTAGTGAGTTGTGTAGACAAATTGCGGCTCATAGACCTAAGCAATTAATTATTTTAGATATTTATGAGAATAATGCGTATGATATTGAACATGAGCTTTTAGATAATTTCCCTGGATTGAATCTTAAAGTATTAATTGGATCAGTGCGTGATTCTCGTTTAGTGAATGAAGTGTTTAAAACATATAGACCTCAAATTGTGTATCATGCGGCTGCGCATAAACATGTGCCTTTAATGGAGACTAGTCCTAATGAGGCGATTAAGAATAATACGATTGGTACGTATAAGTGTGCGTTTGCGGCTATGGTATATGGATGTGAACGTTTTGTATTAATCTCAACTGATAAAGCAGTGAATCCTACAAATATTATGGGTGCTAGTAAACGTTTATGTGAAATGGTTATTCAATGTTTTGATAGTAAGATTAAACAAAATAAAGCACATGAGATTCCTAATATTTATACACATGATGGTGAGTTTGAAGTTGATGTAGATTATAGTAATGTAAAGACTGAATATGTTGCTGTAAGATTTGGGAATGTATTGGGAAGTAATGGATCAGTTATTCCATTATTCAAGAAACAAATTGAAAAGGGTGGACCTGTTACTGTTACTCATCCTGATATTATTCGTTATTTCATGACCATTCCTGAAGCCGTATCACTAGTATTACTTGCTGGTACTTATGCGAATGGTGGAGAAATCTTTGTATTGGATATGGGTTCTCCAATGAAGATTGATACATTGGCTAGAAATCTTATTCGTTTATCAGGATTACAACCGGATGTGGATATTAAGATTCAATATGTAGGTTTAAGACCTGGTGAGAAGTTATTTGAAGAAAAGCTTATGGCAGAAGAGGGATTACGTAAGACAGATAATGATTTAATTCATATTGGTAGTACGATTCCTTTTGATGAAGATGAGTTTATTAGTAATTTACAAGAGTTAGTTGATAAGGCGTATAACAATGATGACAACATTCGTGAGTTTGTGGCTAAGATGGTGAATACGTATCATCCAAATAGTAAGGGTAATAAACAAGTTTACGAAGAGTTATTAAAAGAAAGTAGTGAATGTAATGAACATTAAACCTTTTGAAAAGAAAGTATGGTTAGCTTCTCCTACAATGCATGGGGAAGAACTTCAATATATGCAAGAGGCATATAATACCAATTGGATGAGTACAATTGGTGAAAATATTAATGTAATTGAAAAGCAAGCATCTGAGTATGTTGGTTGTAAGTATGCGGTTGCTTTGGGTAGTGGTACTTCTGCTTTGCATATGGCTATGAAGTTAGCTGATATTAAACGTGGTGAAAAAGTATTTTGTACGGATATGACGTTTGCGGCTACGATGAATCCAATTCTTTATGAGGGTGGTATTCCTGTGTTTATTGATAGTGAATATGAAACTTGGAATATGGATCCTAAGGCATTAGAAAAAGCTTTTGAATTATATCCAGATGTTAGAGTAGTAGTGGTTGTGCATTTATATGGTACTCCAGCTAAGATGGATGAGATTGTATCTATTTGTAAGAAACATAATGCAATCTTAATTGAAGATGCGGCTGAATCATTGGGTGCTACATATAAAGGTAAGCAAACTGGTAGTTTTGGTGAATATAATATTATTTCTTTTAATGGAAATAAGATTATTACTGGATCATCTGGTGGTATGTTATTAACTGATGATGAAGTGGCTGCTAAAAATGTGCGTAAGTGGTCTACACAATCTAGAGAACAAGCTCTTTGGTATCAACATGAAGATTTAGGATTTAATTATCGTATGAGTAATGTGATTGCGGGTGTTGTTCGTGGGCAAATGTTATATTTGGATGAGCATATTTCTAGAAAAAGAGAGATTTATTATCGATACAAAGAAGGATTTAAAGATTTACCTGTTTCTATGAATCCTTTTACAGAAGATATGGAACCTAATTATTGGTTATCATGTTTATTAATCAATGAAGATGCTATGTGTAAACAAGTATTAGATGATACTACATATACATATGTAAGTGAAACGGGTAAGAGTTGTCCAATGGAAATATTGGAAACGTTAGCTAAGTATAATGCAGAAGGACGTCCTATTTGGAAGCCTATGCATATGCAGCCTATCAATAAAGATTATGAATATGTGTCAGTAAATGATATGCCTAATTGTGTGGATATCTTTAATAGAGGGTTGTGTTTACCATCTGATATTAAGATGACTAATGAAGAACAAGATATCATTATTGAATTAATTAAGAAGTGTTTTGAATAAGGGGAATTATATGAAACATAAAAAGGGATTTTACGAAAAGTATATTAAATTACCTCAAGATGTTGTTTTAGCTACATTAGCACTTATCGTATTAAGTCCGGTTATGTTGGTTGTGGCTATACTTGTAAGAACAAAGTTAGGTAGTCCTGTTTTATTTAAACAAGAAAGACCTGGACTTAATGGTAAGATTTTTAAGTTATATAAGTTTCGTTCTATGAGTGATGCGAAAGATGAGAATGGTAATCTATTACCAGATGAAGAAAGACTTGGGAAGTTTGGTAAGACTTTAAGAAGTACTTCATTAGATGAGTTACCATCATTGTTGAATATTATAAAGGGTGAGATGTCTATTGTTGGTCCTAGACCTTTGTTGGTTCGTTATTTACCTAGATATAATGAACATCAAGCAAGAAGACATGAAGTTAGACCGGGGTTTACTGGTCATGCCCAAGTAAATGGAAGAAATTCTATTAGTTGGGAAGATAAGTTTAATTATGATGTTGAGTATGTAGACAATATTACATTTATCAATGACTGGAAGATTATTTTTAAGACAGTGCTTGTTGTTTTAAAAAGAGATGGTATTAGTTCAGAAACATCAGTTACTATGGAAGAGTTTATGGGGACAAAGGAATGAAGAAATTAGTCATAATTGGTGCAGGTGGTCATGGAAGAGTTATAGCAGATATTGCTAGACTTAATGGCTATACAGATATTGTGTTTTTAGATGATGCTGATATTCCTTGTGTTAGTGGTAAAGTATGTGATTATGTTAATTACAAAGATAGTTCTTCTTTTATAGTAGCTATTGGTAATAATGGTATTCGTGAAAGAATTCAAAATCTATTATTAGATGATAAATGTGAAATAGCTACTCTAGTACATCCGAATGCTGTTATTGGTAGTGATGTTGAAATTGGAGTAGGTAGTGTTGTGATGGCTGGTGTTGTTATTAATGCTGGTGCTAAGATTAAAAATGGAGTAATTATTAATACTTGTAGTTCTGTAGATCATGATTGTGTAATTGAAGATTATGTGCATGTATCTATAGGGGCTAGATTAGCTGGTACTGTTCATGTGCAAGAAAGAACGATGATAGGTGCTAGTGCTACTGTTATTAATAATATCTCTATTTGTAGTGATTGTATTATTGGAGCAGGTGCTGTGGTAGTTAAAGATATTACAGAGTGTGGTACATATGTTGGAGTGCCTGCGGGGAGAATAAAATGAAGATTTTATATGTGACTACTGTTGGAATAACAATGACTTTTTTTAAACAATTGATTAAAGAGTTGTTGGATGAAGGTCATACTGTGGATATCATGTGTAATGAGACAGATATGAAAGTTCCTGATTGTTATAGAGAATGGAATTGTAAGATTTATCATCATTCTTGTTCAAGATCTCCACTATCTAAAGGAAATCTACTAGCAATTGGAGAAATTAAAAAACTTGTAGAAGAACAAAAGTATGATATTGTACATTGTCATACACCTATAGCTGCTATGTGTACAAGAGTTGCATGTAGAAAACTAAGAAAACAAGGCGTTAAAGTAATGTATACAGCCCATGGTTTTCATTTTTATAAGGGAGCTCCACTGCTTAATTGGATGATATATTATCCAATTGAAAAAATATGTTCATATTGGACAGATGTGTTAATTACTATTAATCAAGAAGATTACAATTTAGCTACAAGAAAAATGAGAGCTAGAAGAATTGAGTATGTACCTGGTGTAGGAATTGACATTGATAAATTTAAGAATACAGTTGTGAATAAAAAACAAAAGCGTGAAGAGTTAGGTATTCCTGAAGATGCATTTTTATTATTATCTGTTGGGGAACTTAATGAAAATAAAAATCATGAATTAGTAATTCGTGCATTAGCAGAAATAAAGAATAAGAATATTCATTATTTAATTGCTGGGGAAGGGAATCTTAAGAGCTATTTAACAAATTTATGTTCAGAATTATCTTTATCTGATAATGTTCATTTAGCTGGATATAGAAAAGATGTTAATGAATTATATATGATTTCGGATGCATTTATATTTCCATCTTTTAGAGAAGGTTTATCAGTATCGTTAATGGAAGCAATGTCAGTTGGATTGCCATGTTTGGTTAGCAAAATTAGAGGTAATGTAGATTTAATTACAAATGAAGGTGGCATCTTGTTTGATTCGCATATTGTAGAAGAATGCAAAAATGCAATTAATAAGATTGTGAATAATGATTTAAAATCGTTATCTGTATATAATATGCAAGCTATTAAAAAGTATGAGATAAATGAGATCAATAAGTTGATGAAGAAAGTATATGAAAATGAATAAATTAGAAAATATTAAATTAAGTTTTATTATACCTGTATATAATGTGGAAAAGTATTTATGTGAGTGTATAGATAGTATTGTAAATCAAATTAAAAGTGAATGCGAGATTATTTTAATTAATGATGGCTCTACGGATTCATCAGGAAAAATATGTGATGAATATGATAAAAAATACTCATTCGTTAAAACGTTTCACAAAGAAAATACGGGGGTTGCAGATTCTAGAAATTTTGGTTTGAAAC
>JAFZDT010000043.1 GCA_017561055.1 Erysipelotrichaceae bacterium | reverse complement strand
GCTATGCGGAATATGGCTCTAGAAATAGAGCCAATTCGTTGGAGAAGAAAAGACACACCTGAAACCGTGTGTCATAAAATCGAAAGGAGGAAATGTTGCATGCCAACAATTAATCAGTTAGTACGTAAGGGACGTGAAAATAAAGTTTGGAAATCTAAATCACCAGCTTTAAATAGAGGATATAACTCATTAAAACGTCGTCCAACAAATTTAAGTGCACCTCAAAAACGTGGGGTTTGTACTCGTGTAGGTACAATGACACCTAAGAAACCTAACTCAGCGTTACGTAAATACGCTCGTGTACGTTTAAGTAATAACATGGAAGTTACTGCTTATATCCCAGGTATCGGTCATAACTTACAAGAACACAGCGTTGTGTTAATCCGTGGAGGACGTGTTAAGGACTTACCAGGGGTTCGTTATCACATTATTCGTGGTACATTGGACTGTGCTGGAGTTGCTAACCGTAGCCAAAGCCGTTCTTTATATGGTGCTAAGAGACCTAAAAAAGGTAAATAAACCGTTGATTGTGAAAGGAGGAATTAAAAATGCCTAGAAAAGGACATATTGCAAAAAGAGATGTATTACAAGATCCAATTTATAACTCAAAATTGGTAACTCGTTTAATCAACAAAATCATGATCGACGGAAAAAGAGGAGTCGCTCAAACGATTTTGTATAACGCTTTTGAAATCGTAGAAGAAAAGACTGGTAAACCAGCGATGGAAGTATTCGAAACAGCATTAGATAACATCATGCCTGTATTAGAATTAAAAGTTCGTCGTGTAGGTGGTGCTAACTACCAAGTACCAGTTGAAGTTTCTCAAGAAAGACGTTTAACATTAGGATTACGTTGGATGGTGAACTATGCTCGCCTTCGTAACGAAAAAACTATGGAAATGCGTTTAGCTAATGAAATTATCGATGCTAGCAATGGTGTTGGTGGTTCTGTTAAGAAACGCGAAGATACTCACAAAATGGCTGATGCTAACAAAGCATTTGCACATTACCGTTGGTAGGAGGTTGCTTACATGGCACGTGAATATTCACTACAAAATACTAGAAATATCGGTATCATGGCGCATATCGATGCTGGTAAGACAACTACTACAGAACGTATTTTGTACTTCACTGGTGTAAACCACAAAATTGGTGAAACACACGATGGTGCTAGTACAATGGACTGGATGGCACAAGAAAAAGAACGTGGTATTACTATTACTTCTGCTGCTACAACAGCTACTTGGAAAGGTAACCGCGTAAACATTATCGATACACCGGGTCACGTAGACTTCACAGTTGAAGTTGAACGTTCATTACGTGTATTAGATGGTGCTGTTACAGTATTGGATGCTAAGGCTGGGGTTGAACCTCAAACTGAAACTGTTTGGAGACAAGCTACAACTTATGGAGTTCCACGTGTTGTATTCATTAACAAAATGGATGCTACTGGTGCTGACTTCTATATGGCTACTGAAACAATCTTCAAACGTTTAGGTGCTAAAGCTGCTCCAATTCAATTACCTATCGGTGTTGAAAACTATTTCGACGGTTTAATCGACTTAGTTGAAAGAAAAGCTTATTCTTTCGCTAAAGATTTAAAATCTAAAGATGAAGAAATCGCTATTCCTGCTGATATGGAGGAAAAAGTTGAACTTTATCGTATGCAATTATTAGAAATGGTTGCTGATTTCGATGAAGACTTAATGATGATGATTCTTGAAGGTGAAGAACCAACAGTTGATCAAATTAAGACTGCAATCCGTAAGGCAACAATTACTGGTGAATTCTTCCCAGTAATGTGTGGTGCTGCATACAAAAACAAAGGTGTAATCTACATGTTAGATGCTGTAATCGATTACTTACCTTCTCCATTAGATGTACCTGCTATTAAAGGTGTATTACCAAGTGGTGAAGAAGCTACTCGTGAATCAAGCGATGAAGCTCCATTTGCTGCTTTAGCATTCAAAGTTATGACTGACCCATATGTAGGTCGTTTAACTTACTTCCGTGTATATTCTGGTATTGCTAAGGCTGGTTCTTATGTATTAAATGCTACTAAAGACGAAAAAGAACGTTTAGGTCGTATTATGCAAATGCATGCTAACCACCGTCAAGATATCGATGAAGTAAACGCTGGTGATATCGCTGCTGCTGTTGGTTTAAAATATACAACAACAGGTGACTCATTATGTGATGAAAAACATCCTATTATTCTTGAACAAATGGTATTCCCAGAACCAGTTATCGAATTATCTTTAGAACCAAAATCTAAAGGTGACCAAGATAAGATGGGCTTAGCTTTAAGTAAATTAGCTGAAGAAGACCCAACATTCAGAACTTATACAAATAAAGAAACAGGACAAACAATCATCGCTGGTATGGGTGAATTACACTTAGACGTAATCGTTGACCGTTTGAAACGTGAATTTAAAGTAGAAGCTAATGTAGGTGCTCCTGAAGTTGCATACCGTGAAACAATCCGTGCTACTGCTGATTGTGAAGGTAAATTCGTTCGTCAATCTGGTGGACGTGGTCAATACGGTCATGTATGGATCAAGTTCGAACCAAATGAAGAAGGAAAAGGATTTGAATTCGTTGATGCAGTTGTTGGTGGAACAGTTCCAAGAGAATACATTAAACCAGTTCAAGAAGGTTTAGTTGCTGCATTAGAAAACGGTATTTTAGCTGGTTATCCAGTAATCGACGTTAAAGCAACATTATTCGATGGTTCTTACCATGAAGTTGACTCTAACGAAATGGCGTTCAAGATCGCTGCTTCTATGGCTCTTAAAGAAGCTGCTAAGAAGTGTAAAGCAGTATTACTTGAACCAATTATGGACG
Organism: Erysipelotrichaceae bacterium; assembly: GCA_017561055.1. Classification (GTDB taxonomy): domain Bacteria; phylum Bacillota_I; class Bacilli_A; order Erysipelotrichales; family Erysipelotrichaceae; genus RGIG4607. The sequence continues at coordinate 871 of JAFZDT010000043.1, read as the reverse complement.
TTGAAGTTACAGCTCCTGCTGAATATTTAGGTTCTGTAATGGGTGACGTTTCAGGTAGACGTGGACAAATTTCTGACCAAGAAGAACGTCACAACGCAATCGTTGTACGTGCTATGGTACCATTATCAGAAATGTTCGGTTACGCTACAGACTTGCGTTCATTTACTCAAGGTCGCGGAAACTACATGATGCAATTCCATCATTATGCAGAAGTACCTAAGAGTATCGCAGAAAAAGTCATCAAGAAGAATTCAAACGACTAATTAAGTTGTTGCAATCTGATTGAGTTTAGACTAAAATAAAAATGGCTATGAAAAAATTAACTTATATAGGAGGAATTTAAGACAATGGCAAAAGAAAAATTTGACAGATCCAAAACACACGTTAATATTGGTACTATTGGTCACGTTGACCACGGTAAAACAACATTAACAGCTGCTATCACTAAAGTATTAGCTAAAAAAGGTCAAGCAGCTGCTATGGATTACGGTTCAATCGATGGTGCTCCAGAAGAAAGAGAACGTGGAATCACTATCAACACAGCTCACGTAGAATATCAAACAGCTACACGTCACTATGCTCACGTAGACTGCCCAGGTCATGCCGACTACATCAAAAACATGATCACAGGTGCTGCTCAAATGGACGGTGCTATCTTAGTAGTTGCTGCTACTGATGGACCAATGCCACAAACACGTGAACACATCTTATTAGGACGCCAAGTAGGTATTCCTAAGATGGTAGTATTCTTGAACAAATGCGACATGGTTGATGATGAAGAATTAATCGACTTAGTTGAAATGGAAGTTCGTGAATTATTATCTGAATACGGATTCGATGGTGACAACACACCAGTTATCCGTGGTTCTGC
>JAFZDT010000008.1 GCA_017561055.1 Erysipelotrichaceae bacterium | reverse complement strand
GATGGTAGTGCTATTGTCACAAAACAACTACAACTTGATGGAACAAGTAAAATTATGGTGTATAAACCAACTATAGAACAACGAGAAGAAATCAAAACAGTATCATATGAAGAATTTGAAGAATTGAAAAAAGAATTAAAGATAGTTAAAGATAGATTAACTTTATTAGGAGGTGACGGGGATGCCTAACCCTATGCAATTAGTAATGAATATGTTACAAAACAATAATAACAATCCTATGTTGGCTCAATTAATACAAATGGCTAAAAAAGGAGACAAAGTAGGAATTGAACAATTTGCTAGAAACTTTTGTAATGAACGAGGTAGAAACTTCGATACAGAGTTTCCTGAGTTCATGAAGCAGTTTAAAAAATAATATCTACTACATTGTAGTTGATATATAAATTTGAAAGGAGGAATAATATGAGAGGAGAATATTCATTAGCAGACATAGCCGCTGCTACTGGAAATAATGAAGGTGCTTTTGGAGACAATGGTAGTTGGTGGATAATCATTTTCTTAATTTTCGCTTTCACTGGTTTTGGTAGAAATGGTTTTGGTGGAAATGGTGGAGGTGCTGCAGACAACTATGTGCTAGCAACTGACTTCGCTACACTTGAACGAAAACTAGATGGAATTAACAATGGTCTATGTGATGGTTTCTATGCTCAAAACACAAATATGTTAAATGGTTTTGCTGGTGTTCAAAATACACTCTGTCAAGGCTTTGCTGGAATTAATCAAAACATTGTTAACAATGGTTATGAAACTAGAAATGCTTTAAACACTTTAGGTTATAATCTACAAGATTGTTGCTGCCAAACACAACGTGCTATTGATAGTGTAAATTATAATATGGCTACAAATACATGTGCTATAAATAATAATATTACTATGAATACACGTGATGTGCTAGAACAAATCAATGCTAACTATAGAGCATTACACGATGAAATAGTTGCTAATAGACTTGAAGATAAAAATGCTCAAATTCAAGCACAACAAAATGAAATTAATGCTTTACGACTAAGAGCTAGTCAAGAGGCACAAAACAACTATCTTATCAATCAGTTAAAACCTTGTCCAGAACCTGCATACATTGTACCTAACCCAAACTGTTGCTATAACCCTTGCAGTAATGGCTGTAATCAATTTATTTAATGCAAACCCCATTTATGGGAACTCGTAAGAGAACTTGCAATTAGAGATAGGCAAGTCCTATCTCTTTTATTTAGAAAGGATGAATGAAATGATACAAAGTTATATTAACACGATTACTACTTTAACATCCAACAGTTCTTCTATTATATTTCAAGAAGATTGTATTAGAACTAAAAGTTGTCAAGGCAACGGATGGCTATGTCACAATAAAGGTTCAGCCAATTATGATATAGTTTGTGGTGGTCTTTATGAACTAGATTTCAATGCTACAGTTAGTTCAGCAACAGCAGGTGCTATTGCGTTAGCATTGTATAATAATGGTGAAATGATACCAGGTACGTTAATGGTTGACACTATAGCTACTGCTGGTGACTATGTTAATGTTGGTATAAATAAGAAAATAAAAGTATGTTGCAATGGTGACTCAAACATTTCTGTTAGAGCAGTTGCATCTATACCAACTGCTACTGAACCTGAGACACCTATCACAACTCAAATACCTATTATAGGAAATGCTAATTTTAGTATTACTAGAGTTTGCTAAGTGAAATATGGAAGAAAAAAATTGGTGTGAAGAAACACTTAAAATAGTTGAGTCTCAAATAGGTGACATAAATAATTCAGGAATTGTTGCAAGTAATATTGATTACTTGTATAAACTTGTGGATATCCACAAGGATTTATCTAATGAAAAATATTGGAAGGAGAAACTAGATATTATGTATAGAGAATATAACGATAACTATGGTCGTAGAAGACGAGATAGTAGAGGTAGATATATGACTGGTGAATATGGTCGTAGAGGTATGAATGGTAGATACCGTGGAGAAGACCATATAGATGATATGTACAGTAATTATCAAAACTACTCTGAAGGTAGGGATGCTTATGGTGCCGACCAAGAAACTTTAAAAAGTTTAGAAAAAATGTTAAAATCAACTAAAGACTTTATGAAGATGTTAGGTAGAGAAGCTAAGTCTGAAGAAGAAATTGAAATGATTAGAGAAACTGCTCGTGAAATAAGTGAAATGTAATGTATAGATATCATAACGCTAATAAGTATGGTTACAGGATCAACGACTGTACTATACGTGCCATTAGTGTAGCGACTGGCAGTACATGGGATGAAGTGTATGAGGACTTAAGTTTTGAGGCTAGACGTATGGGTTTGATGATGGATAGTGTGGAGTTCATAGAACATTATTTGGATGCTAGATATGACAGAACGTGTCACTATTCTAAAACTGTTGATGAATTTATAGAAGAATTCCCACAAGGAATATATTTACTGAGTATGTCAGGACATCTCAGTTGCGTTATTGATGGTGTGAACATAGATACTTTTGATACACGCAATAGAAGAATGTGGTGTGCTTGGTTTGTTGATGAATAGGTGTTGACAAAACACCTATTTTTTGTTATAATTATAGTGTTAGATAAATATATGGTTGTAAGTTTAATCCTTAATCATAATATGTCTTAATGCATAATTTTACATATTCTATTATAGAAGAACCACTACGGTGGTTCTTTTAGTTTGATTATTTTTATCAAATGTGATATAATGAAATATTATTGTGTTTTACTAGTTTTTATGGTATACTATATATAGGAGATGATATATGTGAATTTCGAGAAATTAGAATTTTTTATTCAGATGGTTGAATTTGGGGTTATTGCTAGTCCAGTAATAACTTTAATTTTACAAAAAATAAAGAAAACAATCTACATGAAGGCTAGTATATTTAGAATAGTTAGTGCTGTATTATCTATTATATTAGGATATGGAGCAGCCGTATTATTCAGTGATTTTAATAGAGAGTATGCCATAGTGTGTGGTATCATTATTTGTGCTGGAGCAGATGGAGTTTACAAAGCGTTGGAAAGTAAGAACATATTAAGTTCTATTAAGGATAACAACACGGATATTAGAATTCCTATTGAAAACGAAATAAAAGAGAAGTAATATTTACCATATAATAATTAGAGGTGATTAAATGAGTTTAAAATGTTCAGTTTTAAAAAGTGGTTATTGTGAACAAACACAAGGATTTGGTGGATCTAATAATCATAGAGGACTAGATTTAGTAGGAAAAGGATATACACTTGATGATATCGTATCTTATGATGATGGTAATGTGTTGATGTCCGTAACAGGTTATGGTAACGGTCAAGGCGAAGGTGTCAATTGGCGATATGGAAACTTCGTAAAAATACAACATGATAATGGAACAGTATGCTTGTATGCACATATGGAATATACAAGTGTTAGAGTAGGTCAACGAGTTTCAAAAGGTCAAGTAATTGGTAGAATGGGTAACTCAGGGAATTCATCAGGTGGTCATTTACATTGGGAATTTTGGTCTAAGAATGACTATAATTCCAATATTGACCCATCTCCATATTTAGCACCTAAAGAACCTATTGTTTTACCGAAACCAGTTGAAAGAGATAAAAATAAACGTCAATTTCAAGTTGATTACAATGACAACCTAAGGGTTAGAAAAACACCTAATGGTGAAATATTAGGTATTTTGAACCAAGGTATTTATGATTTCATAAGTACAGAAACAAACGGTGGTTATGAATGGGTAAAATTAAAAGATGGAATGTACAGTGCTATAACTGATATGAGTAGAATATTAGAAGTAGAAAAAGAAGAAGTACAAGAAGATCTTATTGATGAAATAGAAATGTTAAATAAAAGGATAGTAGAATTAGAAGACAAACTGTCTTTATTTGAAAAACAAGAACAGGAGTATAAATATTTCGTTGCTCCAAAAGAAGATATATATTATATAAAATTGAAAAAGAATGAAACTTTAAAATACTTAAGGAGGGACTAAATGGCAACATATAATGAATTAGCAACTAATTATGCTAATCAAAAGAAACAGGAATATGAGCAATCTTTAGGGTACTTAACTGAAGGTTTAAATAAACAACAAACGCTAGACCAAACTGCGTTACAACAAAGATACGATAATTTATTAAATCAAATAAATCAACAAATTACACCAGTAACAGAACAATATAATAAAAATGCTCAAGCAGCATACATTAATAAAATGTTATCTGGTCAAGCACTTAACACACAATTAAGTCAATTAGGTGTTGATACTCAAGGTTTTGGTGTAGCACAAAGACTTGCTAACGAAACAGCGTATGGTCAAAATCTAGCTGGTTTACAATCGAGTAGAGATGAAAGTCTAAGAGACATTAGTAATCAAGCAACTAATGCTATGGGTGAATTAACTGCTGAACAAACAGCCCTAGATAGTAAATATGCTGGGTTACTTAACGATATGAATAAATATATCCAAGAACAAGTATTAGCATACGGTGAAAATGAATATGCTAAATATTTAGAAAATTTAAAATATGAAGAAGAATTAAAACAAATTGCTTGGGAACAAGCGTTCAAAGAAAAACAATTGGCTGAACAAATTAGACAATTTAATGAACAAGCGGCACTAGAAAGAGCATCTTTATATAGCAATTCTAGTGGTGGTGGAGGTAGTTTTGATGATGTATCTGGAACTCCAGCACAAAGTACACAAAAACAATTTGGCAAATTAGTTTTAGCGGCACAACAAAAATATGGTACATTTAGTAATGGATACCAACCAAAAGGTATCATTTATGATAACGGCAACAAATCAGTTGACTATGGAAAGGTTACTGATAGTGGTGCTAGACAATACGTAAATGGAAAATTACAAACTGTATGGAAAACTAGTAATGGTCAAAGATGGGTATGGGATGGAAGCATTGGTCAATATATAAAACTTAAATAGAGGTGTAATATGGGATTGGTTTATAACACAAAAAATGGTGCATACGAATATGAACTAGGAAATAAACTATTGCGAAAACCTACCGATACTCGAAAAAATAAATCAAACAAAAAGAAATTAGAAAAAAAGAAATCAAACAAGAACAATGCAAAAGTTTCAAGTTCTAAAAAGCAAGAAAATATCAATTATTTTAAAGATGGATACGATTTTGGAGATATTACAAAAACAGGTATTCAATTAGGAAAAAACCTGGTTAAAGCACCAGAAAACTTTAAAGATGGATACGATTTTGGAGATATTACAAAAACTATTGGTGCGAGTGCTTTAGATATAGGTGCTGGTGCAATTAAAGGAATGATGAGTTTCGGTGAAAGTGCAATTGCTGACCCACTGCAATACGGTGTTGCTCAAGTTTCTGATTGGATGGGATTTGATAATTTTGCTAATGCAGTAAGAGAAAATGCCAGACAAAATGGTGTAGAACAAACGTTTGCACCAGTTGATAAACTAACAGATAGATCAACAGCAATAGGAACTACTGGGGATCAAT